>JAFQFS010000014.1 GCA_017398585.1 Clostridia bacterium | reverse complement strand
CCCGATTCCTCACTCATCAATAATTTTCACTCTTCACTTCGAAGTATGCCTGCGGATGTGCGCAGACGGGACATCCCTTCGGTGCTTCCTTGCCGATCACGAGGTGACCGCAGTTGCGGCAGACCCACATCACTTCGTCGGACTTCGCGAATACCTGCTGCATTTCGACGTTGTTCAGCAGCTTGCGGTAGCGTTCTTCGTGCGACTTTTCGATCGCTGCTACCATGCGGAACTTGTTCGCGAGGATCTTGAAGCCTTCTTCTTCCGCTTCGTCCGCGAACTTCGCGTACATGTCGGTCCATTCGTAGTATTCGCCTTCCGCCGCGTGGAGGAGGTTTTCCGCCGTCGTGCCGATGCCCTTCAGTTCCTTGAACCACATCTTTGCGTGTTCTTTTTCGTTGTCCGCGGTTTCCGTGAAGATCTCCGCGATCTGTTCGTAGCCTTCCTTCTTCGCTACCGATGCGAAATAGGAATACTTGTTGCGCGCCTGGCTTTCGCCCGCAAACGCGGTCATCAGATTCTGTTCGGTCTTGCTGCCCTTGAGTTCCATAGGTTATCTCCTTAAATTGAATTTTCATGGTTAATTCTAACCTTTTTCTGTCCACATTATACCATGTTTTCGGGTTCTCGTCAACAATCTTTTGAGAGTAAATTCCGTTTAATATTGTGCAGTTTACCGTCAGAATCTCTCCGCCGGATAAAAAACATCCCGGAACCGCACGGCAGTTCCGGGATGTTCCTATTTCAGGAACGATTTTCGCTTATTCTTCGTCATCGGAATCTTCGGGATCGGCGGTTTTCCGTCTTGCTTCGGCACGTGCCGCGTCGAGTTCGTCCAGTTCGAAGGTGAATTTCTTTCCGCAGAAACGGCAGTTCGTTTCCACCGGTTCACCCGCTTCGCGGAGCTCGTTCATGTCGTCTTCGTTCAGACCGATGAGCGCGCGGAGGTACTTGTCGCGGTCGCACGGGCAGACGTAGTCGATGTCGAATTCATCGAACATTTCGTAGCCGATGCCCTCCAGGATCATAGCGATGATCTCCTCGCCGTTCTTTCCGTCCGCAATCAGCTTGGAAACGGATTCCATCTTTCCGATGTTGTTCTCGAGGACCGGAATGTCTTCTTCGTAGTAGCCGGGCATGAGCTGGACGAGATAGCCGCCCGCCGCGAAGCACATGTTGTCGTGATCCACGCGGACGCCGAGGGCACAGACGGTGGGCGTCTGTTCGCTGGTCGCGAAATATTCGGTCAGGTCTTCCGCGATTTCGCCGGAAACGATGGGCGCAACACCGACATACGGCTCGTTCATGCCGAGGTCCTTGATAATGTACATGGAACCGCGTCCGACCGCGCCGCCGACGTCGAGCTTGCCGGCTGCATTCGGGGGAAGTTCAACGGTCGGGTCATCCGCATAGCCGCGGACGTTGCCCATGTAGTCGCCGACACAGACGACGCTTCCGCAGGGACCGTCGCCGCGGAGCTGGAACGTGAGGGTATTGTCCTTGTCCTTGAGCAGGCTCGCCATGAGCGAAGTGCCGGTGAGCGCACGTCCGAGAACGGCGGTCATCGTCTTGGAAGTGTGGTGGATTTCGCAGGACTTTTTCACAATTTCGGTGCTGTCGCAGAAAATCACGCGGATGCCGCCGTCCGACGAAATCGCGCGCATGATAACGCTGTTCATAAAATTTTGTTTCTCGGGGAAAACTTTTTTGAAAAAAAGTTTTCCCCGAACCCCTTTCAAAAAACTTTAATCTATTGGAATTTTTATTGTACGATATTAATATGTGCCTCCGTTATTGACGGCGGTTTTCAAATACTTAAAGAACGTGCGCGGATCGAGAAGTTCGATGTTTTTCTCCGGTGCGAGACGTTTCATTTCGTCGTAGATCGCCGTGTGATTTGTGGGCGAAACGAGGATGGTGCGGAAAATGTGGAACTTTTTGTCCGGATGCGCGGCGTTCATCCAGTCGATCGCCTGTTTTGCCGCTTTGGCCGGGTCGGTATGTTCGACCGCAATGTCACAGGTATGCGGAAGAAACGGCGTTCCGTTCACCACGGACGCCGGATCTCCGTGTCCGAGATAACCGACACCCTCCTTCGCGAATTCCGCGAGGTCGTATTTCTGGCGGTTGTCGAGCGGATACACGCTGTTGATGACGAACCCGATGATGCCCAGACCAAACCGTTCGAAGTAGGGTTTGTTATGAACGATATTCGCCTGTGCGCCGGACGGAAGCTCGGAGTGGATGCGCGGTTCGTACAGCAGGCGCGGGTTGTTATACCCTGCACCGGAGTCCCCGGCGGCAAACCAGTCGTTCTCCGTGAAGTTTTCGTACACAAAGTCAAACGCCATCGGGATGCGGTCGGACAGGTTCGGGTTGAAACACCACATCAGCGGGAGTTTCCCGAGGTTCGGGTCGTTCGCCCAGCGCGGGATGAACCGCGCTGTCCACGCGGCGGAGTCATAGTCGCCGACATAGAACAGGATGTAGGTTTTGTTTTTGTCGTATCCGTCCGCCGGAGGCTTCGGCGGGCGGTTTTCGTAGCGCGGCTTCAGCGGGAAGTGCCGGTAAACCGATGCGTTCGCGAGTCCGCAGTAACCGGCGGCATCCGCATCCTTGACGCAGTTGTACGCCGACAGAATTTCGGACAGGCGCCATTCGGCCTCGACCGGCTCATGAGTTCCGCGCCCGCCGTGGGTCGTGTATTTGATGTGCCACGGGTTGAACCCGCAGACGGTCGTCATTTTTTTACCGTTTGTTTTGCGGTACTGTTCGGTCAGGACGCGCTTCATCATCGCGAGGTCACAGCCGGCCGGCTGGTTCGGATCGTCGGACGGCGCTTCGTCACCGAAGCAGAACAGATCGAACGTGAACGCGCGGCGCGTCACGGCGTAGTCCATGTTCGGCACGAACGCGTTGCCCATGTCGGGATAAAACGGCTCGGAATCCCGCCATTTCATCCCGTCGGGCGAGAATTCGAGCAGATCGTCCGCGCATTCGTCCATGAAGTTCGCCAGTGCCCAGACGTACGCGTCGCACTTCGCACTGCCCGTGGACCTCTCATCCGTTCCCCAGACGGCGCCCTCTCCGGTGAAGCGTCCGCGCAAATCAATCTGCACGTCCGCGCCCGTTATGGATTGAACAATATTCGCCGAATTCCCCGCACGGATCGGAAGATATCCGCGCACCGCGCACGCCGTCGTTGCGGCGTTGAGGGTGGCAGGAACGTCCTCATCCCAGAGGATCAGTCCGCACGAACGGATAAATTCCGCGCAGGTTTCAAGAACTTCCTCGACGGTTTCCGCCTTCACGAGCGGTTCATGTTCGAGAAATTTTCCCTGCCCCGTCATGTAGTCGAGCCAGAAGCGGTCGTGCTCCTCCCAGAGGAGGAACAGCTGCGGCTTTTCGCGGTTCAAGAGCCCCTGCAGGCAGGTCGTGAACCGGAACAGGTCGTACCGCGTCACACTGTCGCGGCCGGCGAGCGCCTTGTTGATGTCAAGTAAGATCATTGTTTCGTCCTCCGAGGGTGCGGCACAGATCGAGAAAATCGAGCGCCGCCGCCGTCAGGTGCTTGTTTTTGTGGTAAACGATCTTGTATTTCCGCCGGAATTCGATCCCGTCGACGAACAACTGCGCGACGTGTCCTCCGGCGATTTTTTCGTACGCCATCCGTTTCGGGATGATCGCGACGCCGAGTCCGGCACACGCAGCGTTCATAAGCGCAGCGGTGCTGAGGCTCTCCCACACAGGTTCGGGGAGCGGGTATTCGAGCGCGGCGAGCGTGCTGTCGAACACTTCGCGGGTGCCGCTGCCGTGTTCGCGGAGGAGAAAATCCATCCGCAGGAATTCTTCCGGCGCGATGACCGTACCGTTTTCGAACCGTTCCGACGACGCAATGACGGCGAGACTGTCCTCCATGAAATCCTCCGAAACGAGGTTTTCGTCGTGGACGATGCCCTCCATCAGTGCAAAATCAAGCTCATTCTGCAGGGTCGCCTGTTCGAGCCGGTCGGACCGGTCGACCTTCACGCGCACCGTCGTGTCGGGATGCGTCACGCGGAACTGCGCCGCATATTCCGGCAGAAGCATCGATCCGATCGAAATGCTCGCGCCGACGCGGATCACACCGTTTTTCTCCCATTCGCGCACCGTTTTTTCCATGTCGTCGAACGCCAGGGAGATGCTCCGCGAGTATTCACGGAACCGGCGGCCGGCTTCGCTGAGGTAGAGCCGGCGCGAAATGCGGTCGAACAGGCGCACGCCGTAGTAGTTCTCCAGTTCGGAGATCGCAAGGCTGACCGCCGGCTGGGTCATGTGGAGCTGTTCCGCCGCCTTGGTCGTGTTGCAGCCGCAGCTGCACACGGCTTCAAATATTTTTATATGTCGTATGGTTATATCCGTTCACCTCGTCTATTATAAGCGATCACTTATAGATTCCATTAAATTATATCATTTTACATATCAGAGTACAAGGTGTATAATGGTATCAGAAACAATCACCGCGGAAATCCGCCAGACTTGACGGAATCCGCTCAACCCGAGGAGAACTTCATGCCGAAAAACAACCTTCCCACCATCTTTTTCTATTCCCTTCGCCTGTCCGCATCGGCGTTCGGCGGAGGATACGTCCTGATCTCGCTCATGCGGCGGATCTACACCGAGCGGCTCGGCTGGCTGACGGAAGAAGAAATGCTCGACGTCACTGCACTGTCGCAGACCGCACCGGGGGCGTCCGCCGTCAATGCCGCCGTGCTGACAGGTTACAAACTCCATGGGATCTCCGGTGCGGCAGCCGCCGTCGCGGGAACACTCCTGCCGCCGCTGGTGATCATGTCCGTTCTCGCGGCATTCTACAATACCTTTGCCGAAGTTCCCTTTCTCGCCGGACTGTTGACGGGAATGCAGTGCGGGGTGGCGGCGGTTCTTCTGCATACCGTCCTCGGTATGACAAAATCCGCTCTGAAAAAACCGCTTCACGCGATTATTTTTGCCGTTTTTCTTGTTCTGATGCTTGTTTTCTGAGGTTTTTATGCTGTATTTTGAACTTTTTCTCCAGTTTTTCCTCATCGGCGCGCTGTCGTTCGGCGGAGGGTATGCGTCCCTTCCTCTGATTCAGAAGACCGTCGTTGAACAGCAGGGATGGCTGACATTCACGGAATTCGCGGATGTCCTGACTCTCTCCGAAGTCACTCCCGGTCCGATCGCGCTGAACGCGGCATCGTTTGCCGGATACCGCACGGCGGGATTCGCCGGAAGCATCGCTGCGACGCTCGGCTGTACCGCACCTTCCTGCATTATCGTATCCATTCTCGCGGTACTTTACATGAAATACCGCCAGGGAGACCTGTTCTCGAACCTCCTGACCGCGATCCGTCCCGCGGTGTGTGCGATGATTTTCTCCTCGTTCGCCGCAGTCGCTTCGCTCGCCCTGTTCGGCACGTCCGTTTTTTCGGAAATCGCACTGTCCATGCTGAATACGGTGTCGCTGCTGCTGTTCGCGGGCGCACTCCTTCTCCTGGGAACCAAAACAGTCCCGCCCGCCGCCGTGATCGTTCTGTCGGGAATCTGCGGGATAATTCTCTTCTGATGGATTTTACATCAGAATCTGATCGTTGATGATGAGCCGGAATTTCAGGCCGAGGTGATCGGCGGCCTTGCGGCAGAGGATCATGCGGTTGAGGAAGATTTCGAAGTAGTCGGCGACGGTGCTGTACTGCGTATCGATCTCGAGCCGGAGGAGGATTTCCGTTTTTTCTTCATTAATAATGAGCGAGGACTTCGAAACAGAATAGTTCACGCGGTCGTGGATGTCGAACGTACTGAAATCGTTGTTGCGGACGCGGGTGCGGCGCACGTCGGATTTGTCGGCGAGGAAGAGCGCAGCGGAAATGGCGTTGACCGGGGACGCCGTGCCTTCGTCGTGGTTGCCGATTGCCGTGACGATATCGGCGATGTCTTCAGCGGGCATGCCGAGCTTGTCAAGAATACGGAACGCCATGACGGCGCCGCTCTGTGAATGTTCCACACGGTTGACCAGGTTGCCGATGTCGTGCAGGAATCCGGCAATCTTCACCAGTTCCACTTCATGTTCGCTGTAGCCAAGCGTATCCAGGATATAGCCGCCCATCTCCGCAACACGTGCAACATGGGCAAAACTGTGTTCCGTATAGCCGAGAACGATGAGCGCTTCGTCGGCTTTTTTCATATAGGTACGGATATTTTCGTTGTGTCGGATGTCGTTATAGGTAATCATAGGACCTCTTTTTTTCTTCAGGATTTATTTTATCATAGCACAAAACTGTGAAATCTTCAACTATCTTTTCAATAATCTGTGTAAAGTCTTCACATTTACAAATCGTTCCCGTTTTATTTACAGTTTATCCACAACTTTCTTATAGAATAAAGCGTCTAATGCATGTACATAATAAAACCGAAACAATGTGAAACTGAAAGGTAAGAAAAAATTATGAACTTCAAGAAGCTTCTCGTAACCCTCCTCGCAGCTGCTCTCCTTCTCTCCTCCTGCGGCAAGACCGACGAAACCATCGGCGAGGGATCCGGCACCACCGATATCACTATCACCGACGAAAATACCACCGAAGAAAACGCAGGTACCACCGAAGCGGCAGGCATCATCGCTTCCGCGGACGACGTTGTTGCTTTCCTTGACAACGACGTTTACTCCCAGTGTCCGGCGGATTCCCTTCCGATGATGCTCATGTCCATCCCGCTTGCCATGGACGACATGGAAGGCGTCACCTACCACACCGGTCTCGCTGACGTGGACGGCATCACCGATATCATCCTTTCCGAATCCGGCGTCGGCTCCATCGCGTACTCCCTCGTTTACCTCCGTACCGACGGAACCAAGACCGCGGACATCCAGAAGACCCTCGGCGAAAGCATCAACCCGCGCAAGTGGGTCTGCGTAGGTGCGGAATACATCGCTTCCGTCACCCTCGACAACGACGTCTGCCTCATCATGGGTTCCAAGGACCAGGTTGACATGGTCATGGACGCCGTCCTCACCGCTGCCGAAGGTAAGTTCAACAACATCGGTTCCGTGGTTACGTTTGGTTAATAAGTAATTTTCTCGGGGAAAACTTTTTTGAAAAAAAGTTTTCCCCAAGTTGCTTCAGCAACTTGTTACCCCATTTCAAAAAACTTTATACTATTATGGATATACTCAGTATGTGCAGAGCGTCAGGAAACAAACTTCCTGTCAGCTGCACACCAGTACAGTATTCCGGATCTGCACCCAACGTTGTATGCATAATAGTTTAAAAGTTTTTGAAGAGGGGTTCGGGGAGGGACTTTTTTCAAAAAGTCCCTCCCCGAAAAACTCCACTTTATAAAAAAAGGACTTCATCATGGTATTTTCGAGCATTCCGTTCCTGTTTTATTTTCTGCCGGTTCTGCTTCCGATCTATTATCTGGTGCCTCGTCCGGCAAAAAACATCGTTCTCCTCCTGTTTTCGCTGATTTTCTACGCGGTCGGGGAGCCAGTGTACATCCTGCTGATGCTCTTCTCCATCACACAGTCCTATCTGCTGGTGAATCTTTCCGAACGTGACGCGAAACGGCGGAAGCTGTGGTTCGTCTGCACGGTCGTTCTGTCCGTCCTGCCGCTCGTATGGTACAAGTATGCGGGATTCCTCGCGACCAACCTCAACCTCATCCCCGGTGTGGCGCTTCCCATTCCGAAGCATTCGCTCCCGATCGGGATCTCGTTCTACACCTTCCAGCTCATCGGCTACGCGGCAGACGTTTATATGAAGCGCTGCCCCGCGCAGAAAAATCCGCTCCATCTTGCGCTGTACGTTTCCCTGTTCCCGCAGCTTATCGCCGGCCCGATCGTACGTTACGCGGACGTTGCGGATCAGCTGGTCGAACGCACGCATTCCGCGAAAAAGTTCGCGCACGGTATTCTCCGCTTCTCCGTAGGCGTCGGCAAGAAAGTGCTGATCGCGAACACGCTCGGTGAACTCTGCAAGGCACTCGGCACATCCATGCTCGGCGTATGGGGCTACGCGATCGCGTCCGCTCTGCAGATCTACTACGACTTCTCGGGTTACTCCGACATGGCGATCGGTCTCGGGAAGATGTTCGGCTTTGACATCATCGAAAACTTCAACTATCCCTACATTTCGAAAACCGTTGCCGAATTCTGGCGCCGCTGGCACATGTCGCTCGGTTCGTGGTTCCGCGACTACATCTACATCCCGATGGGCGGCAACCGCGTATCGAAGCTGCGCTGGGCGTTCAACATTCTGACCGTCTGGATGCTCACCGGTCTCTGGCATGGTGCGGAATGGACGTTCGTTCTTTGGGGACTGTATTTCGCCTTCTTCCTTGTACTCGAAAAGCTGCTTGCGAAATTCATCGCAAAGATCCCGCCGGTACTGAACCGGATCCTGGTGCTGTTCATTGTCATGATCAGCTTCATGATCTTCGATTCCCCGACGATCACCGAAGCGCTCCGACGCGTCGTCACCCTGTTCGACTTCACCAATCCCGCGGACACCGTATCGCTGTACTACATGCGCAGCTACGCCGGAACGCTGGCGGCCGCCGTTCTCGGCGCGACGCCGCTCCTCCACGACACGGCGCGGAAGCTCGCCGCATCCGAATCCCCTGCCGTGCAGACGGTGATGAACATTCTCGTTCCCGTCTTTGCCTGCGCGGTTCTGATCGTTTCCACCGCTTATCTTGTGGACGGCTCCTACAATCCGTTCCTGTACTTCCGGTTCTGAGGTGACGCCATGAAAAAACTGACCAATCTGATCACCATCACCCTGTTCTGCGCGATCCTCGCATCGTTCGGGATGTCCGCCGTCCTTCTTCCGGATACGGAAATTTCGAAAAGCGAACGCCGTTACCTGACGCAGTTTCCCGAACTGACGTGGGAAACGGTCACGAACGGCGCGTTCATGCAGAACATCGAAAAATATCTGCCCGACCAGTTCCCGATGCGCGAAGGTTTCCGCAGCATGAAGGCGGTCTTCGAGAAGCTGACGCTCCGTCTGGACAGCAGCGACATCTACGAATACGACGGGCACCTCGCCGCACTGGATTTCGAACTGAAAGAGACCCTCGTAAAAAAGGCAGCAGACAAGCTGAACAAGGTAAAGGACACCCTTCTGACCGAAGGTCACACGGCGTATTTCGCTATGATTCCGCCGAAAAATCACTACATCGCCGAACATGACCGCAGTCATCCGGTGATGGATTACGAAAAAATCCAGTCGATGATGGAGGAATCCTGCCCGGATTTCACGCACATCAACCTGCTCGACACGCTCACCCTCGACGATTACTACAAAACGGACTCGCACTGGCGTCAGGAACGTCTTGACAAGGTAGTTGACCGTCTGACCTCCGCGATGGGTGTCCCGCACAGCGGACTTGCGTCCTACACGCATAACTATTCCGACGTGATGGAGCAGTTCGAGGGCGTCTACGTCGGGCAGTCCGCGCTTCCGGTGGAACCGGAAACGATGTACTACCTGACGAACGACGCAACGCAGAACGCGGATGTCACCTACGTCGGCACGGAGATTGCGGAAAACGCGGTCTACACGGAATCGAAGCTCACGGGCGTTGACATGTACGATGTGTTCCTCGGCGGTGCGGTTCCGCTCGTGGAAATCATAAATGAAAACGCATCGACAGACCAAAAACTCGTGATCTTCCGCGACTCCTTCGGCAGCAGCCTCGCGCCCCTGCTCATCGAAAGCTACCGCCACATTGCCCTCGTCGACCTCCGTTACCTCGATTTCTCCTTTCTCCCGCAGCTCCTCGACACCTCCGATGCCGACTTCCTCTTCCTCTACAGCACCGGCATCCTCAACGACAGCGAGATGCTGAAGGTGAGGTGAGAATAGGGGGGGGGGGG
>JAFQFS010000112.1 GCA_017398585.1 Clostridia bacterium | reverse complement strand
GGGGTTCGGGGAGGAACTTTTTTCAAAAAGTTCCTCCCCGATTATTAAAATGAGTTAAGGTCTGTGAGAAATAACCTTGTCGATGAGACCGTAGGCTGCTGCGGCGTCGGCGGTCATGAAGTTGTCGCGTTCGGTGTCGGCAGCGATGACGTCGAGGGACTTGCCGGTGTTCTGAGCGAGGATGGTGTTGAGACGTTCGCGGGTACGGAGGATGTGGTCGGCGTGGATCTTGATGTCCGTTGCCTGACCCTGCATACCGCCGAGGGGCTGGTGGATCATGATTTCACTGTTGGGGAGAGCGAAACGCTTGCCCTTTGCACCGGAGGAGAGAAGGAACGCGCCCATGGACGCTGCCATGCCGATGCAGATGGTGGAAACGTCGCACTTGATGAAGTTCATCGTGTCGTAGATCGCAAGACCTGCGGAAACGGAGCCGCCGGGGCTGTTGATGTAGAGGCTGATATCTTTATCCGGATCTTCCGCTTCGAGGAAGAGCATCTGAGCGACCACGAGGGAAGCGGTCACGTCGTTCACTTCGTCCGCGAGGAAGATGATGCGGTCGTTGAGAAGGCGGGAGTAAATATCGTAAGAGCGTTCGCCGCGGTTGGTCTGCTGTACGACCATAGGAACTAATGCCATAAAATGTACCTCCGTTAATAATAAATGGGATAAATTGTCTTACTTTGTCCAAAAAAGGTTAAAAGGTGGTTCGGGGATGACTCCCTTTTCAGAAAGTCACCCCCGAGAGTATGCGATTTTAATTATTCAGCGTCCGTCTTTTCAACTTCGGTGATAACTGCCTTTTCGCGAACGAGTTCGATTGCCTTCTTGACCTTGAGGTCTTCAGCGATCGCGTCTGCTGCAACAACTTCACGAACCTTGTCCGCTTCCATGTTGTACATTTCAGCGAGACGGCCGTATTCAGCTTCGGTTTCTTCTTCGGAAACAGCGATGTTTTCGAGAGCAGCGATCTTTTCGAGTGCGAGACGGGTCTTAACCTGACGTTCTGCGTCGGGTCTCATCTGTTCGCGGAGCTTGTCGAGATCGAGACCGGTGTACTTGAAGTAGGTCTGGAGATCAAGACCGTTCATGCGGAGACGGTTGTCGTAGTCGCGGACGAAGTTTTCAACTTCGTTTTCGAACATGCATTCCGGAATGTCAGCGTTCAGCTTTTCGATGAGAGCCCCTATGAGAGCTTCGTCAACCTGAGCGTCTGCCTGCTTGGTGTGCTGTTCTTCGAGTTTTGCCTGGATGTCAGCCTTGTATTCATCAAGGGTGTCGAATTCGGAAACGTCCTTTGCGAATTCGTCATCAAGAACGGGGAGTTCGTTGAACTTGATGGAGTTGAGCTTGCACTTGAAAGTAGCTTCCTTGCCGGCGAGGTTTTCTGCATGGTAGTCAGCCGGGAAGGTTACAACAACGTCGAATTCTTCGCCGATGGTCTTGCCGACGACCTGTTCTTCGAAGCCGGGGATGAATGCGCCGGAACCGAGCTTGAGTTCGTGGCCTTCTGCCTTGCCGCCGTCGAATGCTACGCCGTCAACGTAACCGTCGAAGTCGATGTTGGTGATGTCGTCCATCTGAGCTGCACGGTCGGTAACTTCGATCATACGGGAGTTGCGCATCTGAACCTTCCCCAGTTCTTCAGCAACTTCTGCTTCGGTAACCTTTGCAACCGGACGTTCAGCGGGGATGCCGATGTAGTCAGCGATTTCAACTTCGGGCTTTACGAAGTAGGTAGCGGTGAGAACTACGCCGTTGTCGTCGATGGTTTCAACGTCGAATTCGGGACGGCTGACAACCTTGTCTTCGTTGCCTTCCATAGCTTCGGTGTATGAAGCGGGAATTACTTCGTTGATTGCATCTTCGTAGAATACTTCTTTGCCGTACATCTTTTCAACAAGCGCACGGGGAGCCTTGCCCTTACGGAAGCCGGGGATGGTGATGTTCTTTACAGCCTTCTTGTAAACCTTGTTGATAGCGGTTTCGAAGGTGGCTTTGTCAACGCTGAAGGTAACCTTCTTCTGGTTAACAGCGATGGTTTCATTGGAAATGAGGCTCATTTCTGATGTTCTCCTTGATTTTATCTACAATTAGTATTGTTGTTTAACATAGCTTTTTATATTTTACAATTTTTTTGCCGTATTGTCAATGACAAATGCGGAAAAGAATTTGAATATTTTGTGAAATCTTATTGCACAATGACAGAATGCACAAAACAGAGGGAATCCGTCCGCGTGTTCAGTCCACTTTGACCGGATAAAAATCCACGAAATCCGCGGAAATCAGGTGCATACGGATGCCTTCGTGCTCAAAATTTCCGGGAATATCGTATACCCCGTGGATGTGTCCGAAATAGCAGTCGCGGATGCCGCGGGATGTCAGAACCTCAACGATCGGATTGCAGATAAAATCACCGAAAACGGGCGGAAAATGCAGGAAAACGATCGTTTCCGCGTCCGGATTCTCTGTTTTCAGTCTATCCGCTTCGTCAAGGGACATACCGATGCGCAGGCATTCTCGGTTTACGATTTTCTCATAGTCCGTCGGCATGGGTGTGTTCTGCAGGCGCTGTTCGATGTACCAGCCGCGGGAGCCAGCGATGATTTTGTTCTCCGCGAGGTACGCGCTGTTCTGCACAAAATCAATGGTCGTGATGCCGCAGGCGTCAAAAAGTACGCGCATTTTCGCGAGCGACGCCCACCAGTAGTCGTGGTTGCCGCGCGAGAGCAGCTTTTTCCCCGGCAGGCGGTCGAGGAAGAGGAGGTCTTCGCGCGCTTCATCCAGTGTCATGCCCCACGAAATGTCCCCCGGGATAACGACGGTGTCACCGTCGTCCACGAGTGTGCGCCAGCGTTTTTCGATCTTTTCCGTGTGACCCGTCCAGCGGTGACCGAATTTGTTCATCGGTTTGTTCACCGCGTGGGCGAGGTGCAGGTCGGCGATGGTCCAGACTGCCATGCCGGATCAGACGCGGAAGACCAGATCGGGCATGCCCGCCGGTGCGATGGTTTCCGTGAAGCGTACGGGAAGGGTCAGCGGAGCGATCAGCGGTTTCGGAATGTCCGTATCCGTGTTTTCGGACAGGGTGTTCAGAATTTCTTCGATGTCCTCGCCGGTTTCCAGACCGAGTGCGCCGCAGACGTCCGCTGCGAACTTGTACGGGCTTGCCGTGGAGGCGAGGATCACGGGAGTGTTGTCGCCGGTTTCCGCGCGGTACTTCTTCACGCTGCCCATGCCGACCGCGGTGTGCGTGTCGATGAGGTAGTGATGTGCCGCGAATATGTCGCGGATGGTCGCGCGGGTCTCGTCTTCGCTCATGCAGTAGCCCGCAAAATGTTCGCGGATTTTTGCCATGAGGGCATCCGGAGCAATGTATTTTCCGGCGGACTTGAGTTCCGCCATCAGTTCTCCGGTCAGTTCCGCACCGCCGCAGACGGACAGGAGACGTTCGAGATTGCTCGAGATCAGGATGTCCATCGACGGGGAGATGGTCTTGTGGAATTCACGGGTGCGGTCGTATACACCGGTGTTAATGAAGTCCGTGAGGACGTTGTTGCTGTTGGAGGCGCAGATGAGCTTCGCGATCGGAATGCCCATTTCGCGCGCGATGTACGCCGCGAAGATGTTGCCGAAGTTGCCCGTCGGAACACAGACGTTCACGGGATCACCCGACGCGATCTTTCCGCTGTTCACGAGATCGAGGTACGCGGAGACGTAGTACACGATCTGCGGAGCGAGACGCCCCCAGTTGATGGAGTTCGCGCTCGAGAAGAAGAAGCCGTTTTCGTTCGCCTTTTCCGCGAGGGACACATCACCGAAGATCGCTTTGACGCCGTTCTGTGCGTCGTCAAAGTTGCCGTCAACTGCCGCAACGTAGACGTTTCCGCCGAGGGTGGTGGTCATCTGGAGTTTCTGCATGCGGCTGACGCCGTCCACGGGGTAGAAGACCGTGATCTTCACGCCGTCCACGTCGGAGTAGCCTTCGAGTGCCGCCTTGCCGGTGTCACCGGAGGTCGCGACGAGGATGTGCGCGGTACGCACTTCATCGGTTATTTTGAGGGCGCGGGAGAGAAGACGGGGCATGATCTGGAGAGCCATGTCCTTGAACGCGGAGGTCGGACCGTGCCAGAGTTCGAGGACGTAGGTGCTGTCATCGAGATTGTAAAGAGGTGCCGCGCCGCCGGAGAGGTAGTTTGTCCCGGAGACTTCGGTGAACTTTTCCTTCGAATAAGCCGCATGGCAGTCGGAAACGAGGGCTTCGCGGTCGTAATCGTCGAGAAATTTTCCGAGAATGTACGCCGCGCGGTCTTCGTAGGACATTGCCGCGAGGGCGGTCATGTCGTCCGCCGTCAGTGCGGGGATTTCGCAGGGGATGTAGAGACCGCCGTCCGGTGCAAGACCTTCCTTGATCGCCTGCGCGGCGGATACGGTATGGGGGAGACTGTTATAGTCTCTTGTGCTTCTGTATTTCATGGTGGTGTTCCTTATATGTGGGATTTTTTCGGTGGTTTACTTGAGAATTTTCCGTTTTTCCGCACGGCGTTTTCGAAATGCCGTACGTCGAGAACGCGGTAGTCCGCGCTGTGCGGATCGGCGTAGACCTCGATCACGTCGATGCGGAAGAATTTGTCCGGCGCGTGTTCCGCAAGGTACGCTTCCGCCGCACGGATGAGCATTGCCTGTTTTTTCGCGTCCACGGCTTCCGCGGGGATGCCGAACGGGGACGGGAAACCGGGGATCTGACGCCGCGTTTTCACTTCGGCGAACACGAGAAATGCGTCGTTTTCCGCGACGAGGTCGATCTCCGCATGTCCGATCCTCAGGTTCCGGTGAAGAATCCGGAATCCGCGGGAGATCAGCAGGCGGGCAGCGGTGTCTTCGCCGAGTCTGCCGAGGGTCTGTGTATCCATCAGTTCTGTTTTTCGAGGAATTTCTGCTTTGCCGCTTCGAGCTTTGCGCGGTCGCGTTCCAGGAAGCCGAGGAACGACTTCCGGTGGATCTCGCACGGCCCGTTCATGTAGACTGCCAGCTTGTGTTCCGGTGTGGGATATCCCTTGTGCTTCGCGAAGCCGTAACCGGGATAATCGGTTTCGTAATCCGCGCACATCCGGTCACGCGTCACCTTCGCGAGGATGGACGCTGCCGCGATCGATTGGGACAGCGCGTCCCCGTGAACGACCGGAATGCTCGGGATGCCGAAATCGGTGTTCCGGTTGCCGTCGACGAGGATCACGCCCGGCATGACAGTCTCGCGTACGATGTCCACAGCGCGGCGCATGGCGGTGAGGGACGCGGCGAGAATGTTGATCTCATCGATCTCCTGCTGTGTGGCCTGCGCGATGCCGAACGCAAGCGCCTTTTCGATGATCTCGTCGTAGAGTTTTTCGCGTTTCTTTTCGGTCAGTTTTTTTGAGTCGTCAAGTCCGTCGATGATCAGCCCTTCCGGAAGAACAACGGCGGCGGCGACGACAGGTCCCGCGAGAGGACCGCGTCCCGCTTCGTCCGTCCCGCAGACGATGCCGTACTGCGCGGCATAGGTCATATCAAACGATGCGTCATTCATTTCCGTCACCGTTTTCCGCGGGGATGTCCGGCGTTTCTTCCGGTTTCGGCTCGGGCTTTTTTGCGGGAGCCGGCTTCTTTTCGGGGAATTCGAGGGTCACGCGTCCGATTTTCGCTTCGCGGAATTCGTCGAGGACGATGTCCGCCGCGCGCTCGGTGTCGAGTTCGCCGCCGGAGATGAGGAATCCGCGCTTCTTTGCGACGGCGCAGAGCAGTTCATACGGTGTGCAGTCGGTGAGGACGGCGCGATCGAGCTTGTAGCGCGCGCAGAACAGATCCGGAACGGTTCCGTACAGGCGTGCGCAGAGATTGGATGCAAGTTCTTCGATGTCGAGAATGTCATCCTTGATCGCGCCGGTGAATGCGAGGTTCTGACCGATCACGTCGTCTTCGAACTTCGGCCAGAGAACGCCGGGCATGTCGAGCAGTTCGATGCCGATGTTTGTGCTGACCCACTGCTTTGTGCGGGTGACGCCGGGACGGTCTTCGACCTTCGTATGCTTGCCGCCGCTGAGGCGGTTGATGAGGGAGGACTTCCCGACGTTCGGGATGCCGACCATCATCGCGCGGATCTTGCGTCCTTCCATGCCCTTGTTCGCGTAGCGTTCGAGCTTTTCGGCGAGGACTTTGCGGATCATCGGCTGAATTTCCTTCACCCCTTCACCGGTGACGGTATCTACGGCGAGGGCGGCGCAGGAGTATTTCTTTTCCGCCGCGAGTTCCGCGTAGTAGGTCTCCCATTTCTTGGTGGCAGCCGCGTTGGCAAGGGAGGACTTGGTGAGCAGGATCAGGCGGGGTTTGGTGTTGAGAAGCTTATCGATTTCCGGGTTTTTAGAGCTTTTCGGAATGCGCGCGTCGAGCAGTTCGATCACGATGTCGACCTGCGACAGGTTTTCGGTGATGAGACGGCGCGTTTTCGCCATATGCCCAGGAAACCACTGGATGGTCTGAGAAGGCATGGTGTTGTTATCCTATTCTGTTATTTGATCTGAATCGTTCAGTTTTTTCTCGGATTTTTAAAAACTTCAAAGTTCTGCATGGGAAAAATCCGTACATACGCTTTGCCGACGACGCAGCGCTTGTCGATCATGCCGATCTCGCTGGTACGGCTGTCGGCGGAATTGTTGCGGTTGTCACCCATGACAAAAATTTCGTTTTCGCCGACCGTGACGGGGAACGTCCAGTCGGAGGTGAGCGTCGGACCGTCGTCGAGATAGCGATACGGTTCGTCGATGACTTCGCCGTCGACCTTCAGCGTCCAGGTGGCAAAGTCGATGTCGACGGTCTGTCCTTCGGTCGCGATGACGCGCTTGACGATCGGGGCATCGTACGGGTCGGCGTTGATCTTGTGAACGATGACGATGTCGCCCGCCTCCGGTTCATAGAGCAGGTCGGAGACGGCGAGGTATTCGCCGTGCGCGAGGGTCATGTCCATGGAATGACCGTCCACGATGTTCAGACGGAGGACGAACGCGAACATGAGCATGATCGTCACCGATACAATACCGAGCATTTCGACGAGTTCGTAGATGTCACCGAGCCAGTCGCGGAGGGTACGTTTTTCCTTCGGGGATTCTTCGGGAGAGGGAACCTTGATTTCGTTGTCCATCGCGTACCTCTTATCGGTCGATCATGTGCGAAAGCAGGGTGCTTCCGTCGGGAATGAAGAAGTCTTTCTGCGCGCATTCCGCTTCGCTGTAGGAAGAAACTCCTTCCGTTGTCTTCGCGGGATCGTAGAGGAAGAACGGAACCGGATCGGAGGAGTGCGTGCGGATCGCGATGGGGGTCGGATGGTCGGGAAGGACGAGGATGCGGAAGTCGTCGCCGCAGCTTTCGAGATAAGCGAGAACGGGCGCGAGGATTTCCGCGTCGATCTTTTCGACTGCCGCCACTTTCACGTCCACTTCGCCGCGGTGACCGCATTCGTCGGGCGCTTCCACGTGAACGTAAACGAGGTCACAGCCGTTTTCGAACGCGTCGATGGCGGCGTTCGCCTTGCCGGTGTAGTTGGTTGCGAAGTTGCCGGTCGCGCCTTCCACGTCGATAACATCGCAGTTGGCGCAGATGCCGATGCCTTTGATGAGGTCGACGGCGGAGATGATTGCCGCACGGACGCCCCATTTTTCGGGGAAGGAGGGAAGTGCGGGCTTCTTGCCGGGACTCCAGAGCCACGGAGAATTTGCCGGACGCAGACCGCGTGCACGTCTCGCTTCGTTGACGGGATGATGTTCGAGGACTTTTGCACCTTCCTTCATGTATGCGAGGAATTCCGCGCCGCCGTTGTCTTCTTTCGGGAGATAATCGCCGATGACTTTACCGAGAATATCATGCGGACGCATGAAATCGTAGGTCTCGCAGGCGTTTTCCCAGAGGAGGCAGTGACGGTAGCTGACGCCGGTGTGAAGAACACGACCGGGCATCGGAAGGGCTTCGTTGAGCGCCGCGACGAGTTCAGCCGCTTCGGCGGTGGTGATTTCGTCGGAGCTGTGGTCGAGGATCACGCGTTCTTCGTAGACGTCGGTGTCGGCGTCACCGGAGAGGGTCACGAAATTGCAGCGGAGCGCGGTGTCGGCGGGGGACATTTCGAGTCCCTGGCTCATCGCTTCGAGCGGAGAACGGCCCTTGGAGTAAGTGCGCGGGTCGTAGGAGAGGATCGCGAGGTTCGCGGTGTCGCTTTCGGGAACCATGCCGGAGGGCACGTTCAGAACGGTGCCGCAGAGGGACTTTGCCGCGAGTTTGTCCATGGTGGGCTTGTGCGCCGCTTCCATGGGGGTACGGTTATCGAGGGCGGGGACGGGAGTGTCCGCCATGCCGTCGGGAATGAGGACGAAATATTTCATATATGCACGACCTTTCGGTGGAATTTGCTGCAGATGGATATAGATTGAAATGATATCATGTAATAGGTGGAGGTTATATCGCGTGAAACACCAATTTCATGATAATGTATTATTATATCACAACCCGCGCCGGGATACAATGTATAAAGCAAAAATAGAATGTGAAAATATACCTAAAAATCGGAAAGCAAGGGGACGAATTTTCGCTGATTTTAAGGTTTAATTTTCCGGAAAACTATTGCTTTTTTTCACGGAGTGTGATAAAATAACATACTGTATGATATTATTCGAATTGCGCACCCTCTCAGGCGCAAGACGGATTGTTTCGGTAATCAAACCGTAAAAAATTGAAAGGGAGAAAAAATCCATGCCTAACATTAAGTCCGCTAAGAAGCGCGTAAAGGTTATTTCCGTTAAGACCCTCCAGAACAAGATGTTCAAGAACAGCCTCCGCACCATCGTTAAGAAGTTCAACGCAGCAGTTGAATCCGGTGACAAGGCAGCAGCAGAAGTTGCATACAAGGATGCTGTAAAGAAGATCGACCAGGCAGCTGCTCGTGGTATTCTCCACAAGAACAACGCTGCTCACAAGAAGAGCCAGTTCACTCTCAAGCTGAACAACATGCAGTAATTTCGGATAAACGTCCACGGAAAACCTCTCCGCCATGCTCCGGCAGAGAGGTTTTTTTGTTTTTTCCGGAACCCTTGACAAAGCACAAAACCATCCATTATAATGAAAGAAAAAAACTGGCAAGGAGATATTTACCATGAAAAACATTCTGATTTTCGGCGACTCGAATACCTGGGGCTACGATATGGAACGTTATCTTCCCGAACTGGAAACGGCGCAGCGCATGACGGCGGACGAACGCTGGGGCGGCCGCGTACGTACGATCCTCGGGGAAGGATATCACGTCATTGAGGATGCCCTCAACGCACGTACGCTTATGTGGGACGATCCGTATTTCGAGAACCGTCACGGTCTGACCGGACTGAAGACCGCGCTCGATACGCACGCGCCGCTCGACCTCGTCGTGCTCCAGCTTGGCTGCAACGAACTCAAGCATATGTTCAACCTTACCGCAGGTATGATCGCATGCGGGATGGACAAACTTGTCGCGGCGTGCCTGACGTCGTATTACGGCTATCCGGTGCCGAAGGTGCTGCTGATCGCGCCGCACCCGACGCATCCGAAGATAGGCGACCTGCTGTACGGCTTCAACTTCGGGCCGGAGGCGTACGCAAAGAGTGTGCAGCTCGGGGAAAAGTACCGGGCGATTGCGGAAAAGTACGGCTGCGGCTTCCTTGACTGCGCGGAACTCGGGTTTGAGCTGAACGAGATTGACGGTCTGCACTACTCGAAGGCGGACCACGCAAAGCTCGCCGACGCGGCGGCGGTGAAGATCAGAGAAATGATCGGATAAATTTAAAATCCAATGCTCCGTTGGATTCCGGTATGAGTTGCATCGCTTTACATCCGAAGGATTTTCGGGTATACTGAATGCAACGGTACCGGAATTTTTATTTTCAAAGGAGCAAAGTATGAGTACAGTATCCATCGGACAGACGATCCGCCGTCTGAGAAAGGAACGGAATCTGACACAGGAGGAACTTGCAGGACAGCTCAATATCACCTCGCAGGCGGTCAGCCGCTGGGAAAGTGAGACGGGACTGCCGGATATCTCACAGATTGTTCCGCTTGCAAATGTGTTCGGCGTATCCACGGACGTATTGTTCGGTACGTTCGGCGTGGACAATGACGCGGAGGTGAAGAAAATCATCGAAGAAGCTTTTGCGCCGGTCAGAACGGCATATTCAAGGGAACAGACGGACGCGGCGTATGCGATCCGCTGGGAACGGCTTCAGGAAGGACTGAAGACTTACCCGAACAATATTCGTCTTCTGTCTGAAGTTCTTTCCTGCGGAGTCTGTATGTTCCGGTATTCCGAGGAACCGGAAGAAAAACAGCGGTTTTATGGGATTTACAGCGAGTGTAAGCGTGCGGCAGATGTTATTCTCAGCTGCAGCAGAGATCTGGAAGAACTGCAGGATACGCATGGATGGCTTGTGAAGCTGTATGTGAAAGCGAAAGAATTTGACAAAGCGGAAGAACAGGCGGCATTTCTTCCGAAAAATGCCGGAACCATCATCCATCACGACGATCCGGAAAAGGAGATCCGGGCGAGATGTGAAGCGATCTATGCGCATCTCCGTGAGCTGGAATTTGAAATTGCATGGCTGAGTGTCGCATACCGGAAGCAGGGGAGAATCGAAGATGCCTATTCTGCCTGCCGTACCTTTTACGATACGATCTGCAGTGTTTACGGGGACTATACTTACCGTATGCCGTTTTTTGTGAGTGAACCGTATCAGGGACGGCTTGCGGCGTTTGCACTGCAGCTCGGCAGACCGGACGAAGCACTGGACTGGCTTGAAAAGATGTACGAAGATCAAGTCGCCATGGCGGAAAACTGGAGCAAGGGCATTTGCTTTGATGTTCCGCTTCTGCGCGGCGTAACCGGCGAAATGGCGAAGGATGCTTACAATGTCCGCCCCGGATTGCTTGGTGTTCTCAGTCAGAATGTTTTCGAATCCATCCGCGATACCGAGCGTTTCCGTGAACTTCTCGCGAAAGTGGAAGCTCTCCCCGATCTTTCCGTGTGACTTCATTTTTTTAACCCACGGTTAATTCCCGTTTCTCACGTGTACCTTGCGCACTTCCCGGAAATCCTGTATACTGTCCCCAGAACAACCGGTCGTTCAATCCAACAGAAACGAGGTACACCAGAATGAATCTCAGCATCGGCGAAACCATCAAACGCCTCCGCCGCGAACGCGGCATCACGCAGGAGACCCTTGCGGATTATATGAACGTCTCCACACCCGCCGTTTCCAAATGGGAACGCGGCGAAACTCTGCCCGACATCACGATGGTTCTCCCGCTCGCGTCCTATTTCGGCGTGTCCGCGGACGAACTTCTTGGTTTTGACGCCGCGAAGAACGAACAGAAAATCCAGTCCTATCTCGACGAATACCACCGTCTCGGCGCAATCGGGAAGGTTCACGAAAAATTTGACCTCATGATGCGGGCATACGCGGAATTCCCCAATGACTGGCGCATCGTCGAGGAATACATGTGGCAGCTCAACTACGACCCGAACTGTACCGACGAACCGTACGGAAACGAAGTCCATAAGGACGAACTCTACCGCCTCTGTGACCGTGTGCTGACCGAATGCACGGTCGACGCGCCCCGCTACGCCGCCCTGTCCATCCTCGGCGGACTGTATGTTGTGGACGGGCAGATCGACAAGGCGGTCGAAACGGCGAAACGGTTCCCGCCGTCGTACCTGACGCAGGAATGGGAACTCGAAAACATCTGGGAACGCGGTTCCGAAGAATGGTGGAAGCAGGCGCGGGAGAACACGTGGGACATTATGCACGATCTGCAGGTGAAGATCCGCAACGCCGGGCTGTATGCGTCCGATCCTGCCGAACAGATCCGTCTGCTGAAAAAAGCGGTTGCCGTGATTGAGCTGATCTTCGACGACGGTGACTACGGTTTCTGCAATTACGACCTGTGCGAACTGCATCTCTGGATTGCCAACCGGTACGTGCAGCTCGACGACATCCCGTCCGCACTGGAGCACTACGAAAAGGGATTTTATCACGCGAAGAAGTACGATGATCTTCCGGGAATAAGCGTACACACATCGTTCCTCGTACGCGGAAAGGTGCAGGATATGTCGCAGATCTGCAGCGGTTCGCAGGTGAACGAAGTGGCGAGAGAACTCGGATACATCCGTTCCTGCGGAGTATACGAAAAGGTAAAAAATCTGCCGGAAATGCAGGCGATCCTCGCAAAATACGAACCGTTCGCCGGGGAAACACGGGACTATACAAAGGAATAACAGCATACAAAAAGGTACGGAACCCTCCTGGGTTCCGTACCTGATTTTATTCGTTAAGAAGTTCCCGGAAATCCGCACGGTCACGGAGCGGGTCGAAGAAGCTGTCCGCGAGATTGATCGCGAATGCCTGTGCGTGGGTCATCGCCCCCCATTCTTCGTCGATGCACGGTTCCGTTTCCAGCAGTTCGAAGTACGGTGAGGTGTACCGTACCGGCTCCGGATACTGCTCCGTTTCATCCGCGAGGACGGCGTGTTTTTTGTACAGAACCAGCGCCTGTACCGCTTCGTCATACCGTTCCAGGCGGATCAGCGCGCATGCTTTGCTGTACTGGATGCTGTACATGGTTTCGTGGAATCCGAGCAGGTTTCCGTCCGGAAAGAACGAATACAGGATTCCCTCCGCGTGACAAAGCGCAGCATGATCCTCCGCGCGGCACTGTACCATCCTGTGCAGCAGTTCCCGCAGTTGTCCGTCCAGTTTCCTCTGACGGAATTTTCGTTGTTCCTCTCCGCAGAGCACCTGCTCCATGATCTGTTCCTTTGTCCGGACGGGGGTGTCCGGAAGGAGATTCACATAGGCTTTCGCTTCTTCCTGCCGTCTGAGATATCCGAGCACGGAGGTGATCCCGTCCACGGCGATGCATTTCAGCCGTTCGTCGTTCGTGGTTTCGATGACGGTTTCAAAATATTTGACCGCACGTTCCTGTTCTGTGCGGAACACCTCACGTTCTTCGTAGTTCCATGCGCGGTTCGAGACGGTCAGTGCGAAATTGCAGAGGTATTTCATATCGTCCGGAAATTCTTTTACGAGTGCTTCTTCGGCATCGTGAATTTTCCGGAAACCGTCCCGTTCACCGCCGCCGTCGATCCACGCCTTCCGGCATGCTTCCTCCAGTTCCGCACGTCTCGCATCCACGACGGTCTGTGTCAGACCGAGCAGTTCGTCGGAGGTGACATGCAGGAGCTTTGTCAGCGGACCGATAAGGGAGAGGTCGGGGGTCGTAACGCCGCACTCCCATTTGGAGACGGACTGGTAGGTCACGCCGAGGAGGTCGGCGAGTTTTTCCTGTGTGAGGTCGTTTTTCTTCCGCAGACTGCGGATGCGTTGTCCGATGCTGTTCATAGAGATTCCCCGTTTCGGTGAGATAAGCGGCGCCTGCTTTCGCGGATAGTATAGCACATCGCGGGGGAATGTACAATAACGTGGTTTCTTACCGGAACTCGCGTGAGAGGTGAGTTTTTATCCCCGGTCTCCGTACCGTTTCAGCAGAACCGCTACGGCAATTCCTGCGAGAATCATCACGATCCCGACAAACATAATCACGCCGCAGAGGATCGATACGGGATTGTTTTCCATAAAGCCGTTTACCATACCGGAAAACGGATCCGCGGAATACCCGAAGGAACCGCCGATTTCATGGAGAATCGCGGCTTCCATTTCGGGCGTCAGGGTCATTCCGTCTTCGATGGTGATCTGCAGTTCGCCGTACGGGGCGGCGGTATTGAATGAGAACATCTGCTTTACAAGAAACCGTCCGAGCGCGCCCATGCCCGTGAACATTGCGCCGATGACGGAGATGTACACCCCGACGATCCAGCCGTATTTTTTCAGCGTACGTCCGATGAACTGCGGGAGATCGTCGACCCATGCGGGGTACGTCGGGGCGGCGGTCTGCGGGATTTCATAAGCATCCGGTTCTGCGGACGGTTCTTCCGGTTCGTCGTCGTTCAGCAGCCAGTCTGCCGTCACGCCGAACACCTTCGCGAGGGCGGTGAGTTTATCAAGTTCCGGCTGCGCGGTACCGAGTTCCCACTTGGAGACGGCCTGACGCGACACGCCGATTTTTTCCGCGAGTGCGTCCTGCGAAAGTCCGGCTTTTTTCCGGCAGTCGTGGATTTTTTCGTTCAGTTTCATTGGAGATGTACCTTCCTGCGGTAAAATTACAGTCTCATTATAACGGAAAAACGGTTGCGGGTCAAGCGACAGAAGCTGTCACTTCCGCAACCGGCGGTAGCAGTCCGTTTTATAGGCATTTCGATCCCCATCATATTTCCCGATTCCGCACTCAAACTCTGTCAATCCATTTGTTTGAAGCTTTTTGAAAGGGGGGAGGGGAAAACTTTTTTCCGAAAAAGTTTTCCCCTCGAAATTATATTTTCTTCATCCAGTTTCCGAAGTTGACCTTTACGACGGCTACAAAGCACTTGAGGATCTGGTCGGCTTTGAGGCACATGAAGATGAAGATCGGATGGAGTTCGAACACGAACGCCGCCGCGAACGAGGAGGGCAGGACGATGCACCACATGAAGATGATGTCGTTGAACAGAACGAACTTTGTGTCGCCGCCGCCGCGGACGATCCCCGTCAGACACGGCATCTGGTACGACGATCCGATGACCGTGATCGAGAGCACCGTCATGAACTGGACGGCGAGGGTCATGGTATCGGGAGTGATGTTGTAGAATCCGATGATGAAGTCCTTGAACAGGAAGAGTGCGAGACCGGTTGCCGTACCGATACAGAGGAAGATGATCTGTAGGACGTGCGCGCGGTGCATGATCTCTTTTTTCAGCACATCCGGACCGGCTTCCTTGCCTTCGCCGATCGTTTTGCCGATCATGACGGATGCCGCCGTAGCGGAGCCGTAGGAGAAGACGGAGATGATCTGGAATACCGTGGAGGCGATGCTGTTTGCGGATATGACAGGGTCGGTGAGACGGCCGAGGATGGCGGTCTGCATACCCATCGCGATCCCCCACGAGGTACCGGACAGCACGACGGGAAGGCTGACGCGGACGAACTTGCCGGCGGCTTCCTTCGTCGTGCGGAAGAGTTCAGCGGCTTTGACGTTCAGTTTTTTGTCGAAGAAGGCGATGTAGCCGATGATGATGCCGGTTTCGACAACACGTGCCGCAAGGGTTGCGAGTGCAGCACCTTCGATGCCCATTTCCGGAGCACCGAACTTACCGAAGATGAGCGTATAGTTGAGCACAAGGTTCACGAGGAGGGATGCGCACGAGCCGATGAAGCCGACGAACGCGGATTCGACGCTTCGGAGCATGCCCATCAGGACCTGTGTCATGGCGAAGAAAACGTAGGAGAAGCAGACGATACGGAGGTATTTGGTAGCCTCTTCAATAACGTACGACTTGTCCGTGAAGATCGACAGAAGGGGTGTCGGAGCGGCGAGGGCGAAGATCATGAGCGCGCCGGAGACGGACAGCCCGAAGATGAGACCGCACGCGGCGGTTTTCTTGATGCCGGCGATGTTCTTTTCCCCCCAGTGGCGGGACGAGATGACGACCGTACCGTCTGAGATGCCGTTGACGATCATCTGCAGCAGGAACTGGATCTGGTTGACGATAAAGACGCCGGAGAGGGAGAGTTCCGAATAGCGTCCGATCATGATGTTGTCGAGGAGGTTGACACCGTACACGATGACGTTCTGGAATGCGATGGTGAGCAGGAGTTTGCCGTATCTGCGCCAGAAGTCCGCGCGGGTGGATTTTGAGGAAATGTCGATGAGGTTTGTGTTCATTTTTTCACCGTCCGTAAAAATGCGAAAACGTTCGTGGAAATTATCAGATAACTGTCACACAAACGCCTTTCACTGAACATTTTGGTTTTATAAAATAGGGGGAGAGGGGGGACGCCTGCGCGGGGATGGGAGAATACCTCCTTTACCCTCATGCAGTTGGAGGGTGGAGCGAACCCCTGTTGATATCCAGAGAGTTTCGACCTCTGCGGAGGTCGACAAGGGACGCTGTCCCTTGACCCTGCGACCTTTCGAGAAAGGTCGATCAAAGCTTTTCGTCTGACAACGTGCAGCTGAAATTTATACGCGCATGCGGCTGATATTGATCGAGCCCTCGGGAATATGCGAGATATTATCGAGGCTTTTGCCCGTGCCGATGGCGACGCACTGAATCGGACGATCCGCAACGCGCGTCCGGATTCCGGTCGCATACGTAATCAGCCGGTCAAGACCGTACAGCAGACTTCCGCCGCCCGTCATGACAATGCCGTTCGAGAGAATATCGCCGATCAGCTCCGGGGGCGTACGCTCGATGACCGAGCAGACCGCCTCGATGACCGCCGTGATGGGTTCCTCAAGTGCGTCGGGGATCTCCTGCGAGTGGACACGTACCACGCGGGGCAGTCCCTGCACAAGGCAGCGTCCCTTGACGTCGAGATAACGGGGTTCTTCTCTGGGCCACGCGGACCCGATCTTGATCTTGATTTCCTCCGCCGTCCGTTCCCCGATGAGCACGTTGTGCTTCCGGCGGACATAGCGGATGATGGCTTCGTCGAACTTATCTCCTGCCACCTTGATAGACTCCGAGACAACCACGCCGCCGAGGGAAAGCACGGCGATGTCGGTCGTACCGCCGCCGATGTCAACGACCATGTGACCGTTGGGGGCGGAAATGTCGATGCCCGCACCGATCGCGGCGGCAACGGGTTCCTCGATGAGGTAGGTGCGTTTGGCGCCCGCCTGTGTTGCGGCATCCACGACGGAGCGTTCCTCGACTTCGGTGATACCGGAGGGAACACAGATGATAACGCGGGGTTTGAAGATCACGGAACCGCCGCAGGCACGTTTGATGAAGTGCTGGATCATGCGGAACGTGATTTCGTACTGACTGATGACGCCGTCACGGAGAGGGCGGACGGCGGTGATGTTGCCGGGTGTGCGTCCAAGCATCATCTGGGCTTCGCGCCCGAATTTCAGAATTTTGTCTGTATTTTTATCAATTGCAACAACGGAGGGTTCGCGGATCACGATCCCCTTGCCTTTGACGTATACGAGAACGGAGGCCGTCCCGAGGTCAATTCCGATGTCTTTGCTCATTTAAAATAAACCCGTACCTTTCGCTTGGAACTTCAAGTGAAAACTTTGTCATAAATAAAGATATCACTCATTATTATACATCATAGGGATTTAATTTGCAATAGAAGGAAGAAAAATGACTTTGAAAAGTCATTTTTCAATTAATTAATGTGCCTGCGCGGCACGGCGCCAAAGAGGCTCTGTCGAGAGCCTCTCTGGACTCTCGGCGACCAAAGGAGGGGAAGTTTCCCCTCCTCTGGACTCTTCCCCTCGGATGATGCGCTAACCGCGGTGGGTTAAGAATAAAGTAAATTTTGTAGCCGGAAGTTAGGCTTTTTCCGCGGTTAGCCTATATCTGCGCAACCCTTGCACCGGCAGGTGCGTGTCGAGGGTATTCTATACTGTCCAACTGCAAGAACGCAGAGGTGTCCAGAGGATACTTCCTCTGGTCGTGGAGAGTCAAGAGAGGACCGCGACCGGTCCTCTCTTGCGCCGTGCCGCGCAGGCACATAGAAATTGAAAAACGCTTCAGCGTTTTTCTCCCTTATAAAAAGATCAAAATTGTCAGTTTATTCAAGACTTTCCCCGCAGAACGTGCTATAATATAAAAACGCCAGATTTTAAATTTTACATATATCCCGGAGGAATACTACCTTGATTGAAGTGAAAAACCTCGTCAAACGCTACGGCGACAATACCGCCGTGCGCGGAGTCAGCTTCACGGTCGAGAAGGGCCGCATCTACGGTTTCCTCGGTCCGAACGGAGCCGGAAAATCCACCACTATGAATATCATCACCGGATGCCTTGCGGCAACCGAAGGCGAAGTTACCGTCGGCGGTTACGACATCTACGAAGATCCCGTCGAAGCAAAGGCGTGCATCGGCTATCTTCCCGAACAGCCCCCGCTGTATATGGATATGACCCCGTACGAATACCTCGAATTCGTCGGACGTGCCAAGGGTCTGCGCGGCGATAAACTCTATAAGGCCGTCGAAGCCGCCGTCACAAAGACCGGACTCACCGCATACGCTGACCGTCTTATCAAGAACCTTTCCAAAGGTTACAAGCAGCGCGTCGGCATCGCGCAGGCGATCATCGGCGATCCCGAAGTCATCATCCTTGACGAACCGACCGTCGGTCTTGACCCCCGCCAGATCATCGAGATCCGCGAACTTATCCGTGAACTCGGTCAGGATCATACCGTTATTCTGTCGAGCCATATCCTTCCCGAAATCTCCGCCGTCTGCGATTACGTTATTATTATCGCAAAGGGACGCATCGTTGCGAGCGATACCCTTGAAAACCTGACCAGACTGTACGAAGGCAAAAACTACGTCGACCTCATCGCACGCGGGGACGAGGATAAGATCCGCCGGATCATCGAATCCATCCCCGGTGCGGACAGCGTGGAACTCGACGCAGGCGAGATCGGACGCGTTCATGCGCGCATCGCGATGCAGAAGGAAGTCGACATCCGCGAAGACCTGTTCTTCCGTTTCGCTGACGCGAAGGTGCCGATCCTGTCGATGGAATTCGAAGAAGTCACCCTCGAAAAGGTCTTCCTCGAACTCACCGGCGACCATTTCGAACCCACCGTCAGCGAACCGGAACCGACCGAAGAGGATGTCCGCATGACTGCGGAAGAAATCTTTGCCGCACAGGCAGTTCAGAACGTTCAGAAGCCGACGGATGAGCCTGCCGGCGAACCGGAACCCGCTCCCGCGCCGGAAAAAGCGGAAAAGCCCGCGAAGCCGGCGAAAAACGGGGACGACGATGACTACAAACCGCTGTTCGGCGGTAACTGAACCGGAGGAACATCATGTCTGCTGTATACAAAAAAGAATTAAAAACCTATTTCACCGGCATGACCGGTCCGGTGTTCATCTGCTTTATCCTGCTGATGACCGGTATTTTCACCGTCGTTTACAATTTGCAGGGACTGTATCCGAACTTTGAAGTCACCGTCAATCAGGTGGTCTTCGTCTACCTGCTCGCGATTCCCGTGCTGACGATGCGCTCGATCGCGGAAGAAAAACACAGCCGCACCGACCAGCTCCTGTATTCCCTTCCGATGAGCGTGACCTCCATTGTTATTGCGAAGTATCTCGCGATGGTGACCGTTCTCGCGATCCCCGTCTGCGTGATGGCGTTCTATCCGCTCCTGCTTGCTACGTTCGGCACCGTTCATCTCGCGTCCGCATACGGCATGCTGCTTGCGTTCTTCCTGCTCGGCGCATCGCTGATCGCGATCGGGATGTTCATTTCGTCCCTGACCGAAAGCCAGGTGATCGCGGCGGTGGTCAGCCTCGCGGTGACGCTGCTCGTTTACTTTATGTCCGGTCTTTCCAATATGATCTCCACCGACGCGTCCGTATCCCTGATCGGCTTTCTCGCGATCGCCTGTGTGATCGGACTGATCGTCAACGCGATGATCCGGAACACCGTTCTGGCTCTCTCGGTGACCGGTGTTCTCGCGCTGGCGACCGTCGGCGTGTACCTCGTAGACTCTACCCTGTTTGCCGGAGCGATCCCGGACATCCTCTCCGCAATCTCCCTGTTTGACCGTCTGACCACGTTCCAGAACGGTATGTTTGACCTGACCGCGATCATTTTCTACCTCTCCGTCTGCGGATTGTTCGTCTATCTGACGGTTCAGTCGATGGAAAAGAAGCGCTGGAACTGATGAGGAGGGAAACCAACGATGAATAACGAAAATAAAACCAACAAAAAGCTCAATAAAAAATACCTCAAAATCGGCTCGTTCAGTATGGTTATGACGGCGGTCGTTCTCGCGGCGGTTATCCTTCTGAACCTGTTCGTCTCTGAGATCCCGTCCACGTACACGAAGTACGACCTCTCGAGCCTGCAGCTCTACTCCATCAGCGAGGAGACGGAGCAGATCCTCGCAAATGTGGATGAGGACATCAATATCTACATCCTGACCCAGCGCGGCTACGAATCTGCGAATACCGTGGAACTCCTCGGCCGCTACGAAGCGCTGAACAGTCGCATCCGTGTTTCGACCGTTGACCCGATCGCAAACCCGAATTTTGTTGCGAACTACACGGAAAAGTCCCTCAGCGACAACTCCGTGATCGTGGAAAGCGCGAAGCGTTCGATGGCGATCGACTACAACGAAATCTATCAGCGTCAGTATTCCGAAGAAGAACTTTACTACTATTATTACTATGGTCAGATGCCGACCGGTACGCCGTATTTCAACGGCGAGCTGATGTTCACCACGGCGATTGACTACGTGACCCGTGACGACCTCCCGACGATGTACAACCTGACCGGTCACGGCGAAACCGCGCTCGGTGCAACTTACCTCGAATACATCACCAGCGAAAACGTCGCGACTGCGGAACTCAGCCTGCTGACCGTGGACGCAATTCCGGCGGACTGCACGTCCATCCTCATCAACAATCCGACCTCCGACCTGTCTGTGACTGACGCCGACATGCTGAAGTCCTATCTTGACGAAGGCGGCAGCATCATCCTCGTTACCGGTGCGGGAACGTACAGCGAAGCATCTATGCCGAACCTCGCGGGACTGGCCGCACACATGGGCATGGAATCCGTGGACGGCATCGTTGTGGAAACGAACCGGAACAACTACATGGGTTACCCGCATTATCTCCTCCCGAACGTCAACACCACAGCAGCGGACGGTCCGACGGCGCTCATGTCCTCGCCGGATCACCGTCTGCTGATGAACGCGGCGCACGGTATTATTTCCGGCGGTTCCGCGAACGTGATCCCGCTCCTTGCGACCTCTGCGGATGCGTACGTTAAGGTGGATCTTACCTCCGATACGCTGGACAAGGCGGATAACGACATTACCGGCATGGTCTACGTTGGCGCGGCGGCATCCGGCAAGGCGGACGGTACCCGTTCGGATTCCTATAAGTTTGTGTGGTATTCCTCTCCGGCGATCTCCGACGAAAACGCGGATATGTACGTTTCCGGCGGAAACTCCGATCTGTTCATCTCCACTGTCAACTGGATGAGCGCGAACAAGACGAACCTCTCCATCATCGCAAAGCAGATGCAGGTCGAAGCCCTCACCGTTACCGAAGCAGACGTTGCTGTCTGGGCACCCGTCGTCATCTTCATCATCCCGCTGGCGTTCCTCGTCTGGGGCTTCGTGATCTGGTTCAGGAGACGGAAAAAGTGAGGTTCTTTTGGGGAAACCTTTTTGCAAAAAGGTTTCCCCAACCCCCTTCCAAAAAACTTCAGACTATTATGATGACAGAGTTTGTGCAGAGCGTTTGAAACTGAATTTTTACTATTACGATACCCGGAGAATATACCCATGAACAAACGTAAAAAGAAGAATAAATATATTCCGCTGATTGTACTGCTTGCTTTTATCGTTGTAATGGCGGTGGCTTATACGATGCTGTCGTCCGCGAACGATAAGAAAGAAGCCGAACAGGCGGCGGAGGAAGCGGCGGCGAACGCTGTGGAGATGATTGCCGAGTACGACTACACCACGCTGACGGAGCTGTCGTACCGCCGTGCCGGATCCGATCCGATTGAACTGCACGTGGTAAACGGTCTCTGGCAGATGAAGTCCGATGAACATTTCCCCGTCAATCAGACGGTGGTTGCTTCGATGGCAGGTGCGATTTCGACAATCGGAATCAAAAATCATATCACCGAGGGCAGCCCGGCGGACTACGGGCTGGAAGACGCGGCGTATACCATCGAAGTGACCTACAGCACCGGAGAGTCCCATCAGTACCGCATCGGGGATTACAACTCCTTCGGCGGCGGAGCGTACTACTTCATGATGGACGGCACAATGTACACCATTCCGACCGGACTGACGTCCTATTTCGATTATACGGAGATCGATCTGCTTCAGCTTGATACGATGCCGACGGACATTGAACAGGATTACATCAACTCCATCACCGTCACCGTGGACGGCGCGGAAAAGGTGATTGACGACACGAACGGCATCGCGGCACTGTTTGATCTGTTCGGCGACATCACGCTGACCGACTGCGCGGACTACTATACCGACGAAACCGAGCGTGCGGGAACATACGGTCTGGACGGCAGCGACAAGATTGTGATCTCGTACAAGCGCGCGGTGACTTCCACGGACGCGAATGGCAACCAGACCACGAACCGTCTGGATACGTCGTACACGTTCCTGTTTGGCGAAGAACGTGACGGAGCCTATTATGCGTCCCCCGAAAAATCGACCATCGCGTACCTCGTGAACGCGGAAACGGTCGAAAAAATCACGGCGTATATGGATTAACGCATAAAAATACCGTACAGCGGGAAACTGTACGGTATTTTTGTTATCTTTTGTTTTTATTTATCTCTTCTTGGTTACAGCGTATCCTGCGAGGGAAACGAGGGCTGCAGCCGCTGCGATTACGCCGAAGTCGAAGGTCTGAGGAGCTTCTGCAACTTCTTCTGCTGCGGGAGCTTCAACAACTTCTTCGACGACTTCTTCCGCTGCGGGTTCTTCCGCAGCTTCTTCAACCACTTCTTCGGCAACGGGTTCTTCCGCAACTTCTTCCACAACGGGAGCGGGTGCTTCGGAAGGAGTTACGTCACCGGTGAGAAGGTTGATGCCGGAGATCTGCATGACACCGCCGCCGACGATGGAGGTTGCTTCGAACTTGTAGTAGGAGTATTCCGCGGGAGCGTCGATTGCGAAGATGAAGGTGGTGAAGTCAACGTCCTGAAGGATGTTGTCTGCTTCCACGGTGTCGATTGCGGTCCATGCCGCGCCGTCATTGGAACCGTAGAGAACCCAGGAACCGGGGTTGCGGCCGGGATTGGCAGCGTTGTCGTTTGCGGTTACGATTTCGTAGCCGGTCGCGGTCACTGCATCGGTCTTCCAGATTGCGTAAACGGGAGCTGCGGCGTTCATGCACCACTTGGTGGTTTCGTCGCCGTCGAGAAGATTTTCCGCACCTTCGTTGGCAAAGCCTTCGGTTGCTTCGATGATGCCGTTTGCGGGTTCAGCGGGAGCTTCGGTGATCACTGCCGCGGGAGCGGAAAACCATTCGTTGACGCCGATGTACTGTGCCTGATAGTTGTAGGTGCCCCAGAGAGCGTGTGCGCCGTCGTCGGAGTCCCATCCTTCTTCACAGATGTTGACGGAGCAGTAGGAGACGGTAACGCTGCCGGACTTGAGCATTTCAAGCGTGAAGTCGTCCATGCCTTCGAAAGCGACCTTTGCTTCCATGATGTAGCCGTTGTCGGTGATCACGGTCTTTGCTTCTGCGAGACCTTCCGCAACGAGGTCAACGGCGTTCTGCTGTTCGGCGTCCGTGAAGAAGTAGCCGATGTGCGGAACACCGGATTTGTCCGCGCAGAGGAGCTGGAGACCGTACTGTCCCATTTCTTCGGTATCATAGAACCACATGAGAGAACAGTCGGACGCATACGGCGTGCGGAAGTTGTCGGTTGCGAAGTTGAGCGTGGAGTCGGTTCTGGTGCAGAGGATGTAGACGTAGGTATCATCGACCATAAACGCGAGTTCATTGGAGAAGTCTGCGTCCGTGTGACCGAGATCCAGCCAGCCCTGTGTACCTACGATGCCTGCGCCGGATTCGCTCCAGGTCGAGGTATCGGAAATGTTGAGGACGAGCTTGGTTGCTGCGTCCCATTCACCGGCGGAGATTACACCGTCGACGACGGCAGCCTTTTCAGGAATCATACATTCGGTGACGGGGTCAGCGGCGAATGCGGGAACAGCTGCGATCAGTGCGGCAAGAAGACCTGCCGTAATGAGAGTGAACTTTTTCATTGAAATTGCCTCCTTGAGAGATGTTTCGGGATATATGTACCTGTTAAGTATATCATACAATTTATGAAATGGAAAGTCATAATCGGAAAATGGGTGTCAAGTTTGGGTGTTTGCACATATTAAACAGGTATTAATATGTGTTTATTACAAAAATGCTTTATTCCGGCAAGTTTTCCGGCGAAAAAAACTGCCTCATACCGGGGGAGAATTCCGGAATGAGGCCTCTTTTTGTATATGCAGTTTATCGGCTGATTATTCGATCTTTTCGAGCCATTTGGAAACGGTTTTGTTGATGGCTTTCTGGGATTTTGCGACCGCGGAGGCGAACTGACCGCTGTTGCTGTTGATTGCATCCGGGATCAGTCCGAAGACGTTGCTGAAGGAGGAGTTCATGATGCGGCCGATGTCGAAGATCAGGCTGCCGCGCACGATATCGAAGACCTGGGACTGGAGCTGGGAGTCGGTGGTATTGTACTTGACCTTGTAGGAGGTCTCAAAAATCGCGGGAATGACGTTGAGATAGCCTTCGTACGCCATGTTTTCCATGATCGCCGCGCTCATGGTCGGATCCTTTGCGGCAAGCGGGATTGCCCAGAGGGAGTATGCGTTGGAGGTGCAGACAACGTAGTCTTCCTGCTGTTCGTCGATCTTCGGGAAGGGAACGAAGCCCACTTCGAATTCGAGGTCACGCAGTTCGGAGCTGATGATCGCCATCGGGAATGCGTAGAAGACGGAACGACCTTCGCGGAAGACGGTGGTATCGTCAATGGATCCAATGAACGTGGTGTCGGGAGATTCGTGCATGAAAGAGGACCAGCGGTCGACGAGGTTGACCGCGCGTTCGGAAATGTAGTTTTCCGCAAGACCGAGCGTTCCGGATTCATCCGTTTCCAGGGAAACGAAGCCGGAGCAGAGACCGATCGCCTGTACCTGAACGCCGTCGATGGCGAAGCCGAACTGGTCTGCCTTTTCCTCTGCCTTGCCGTTGGAGTTGAGGTCGATGTAGGTGCCGGTGCACATTTCGTTGAACTTGTCAAAGGTCCATTCGCCGTTTACCACGAGTTCGTACGGGTCTTCGAGATTGTAGTCCTCAAGGAGCTTGCTGTTGAAGAACATCCCCTGGCTGCGGCCGATGGAGCTGGGGGCGATGTCGCCGGTCGCGAAGAAGAGATTGCCCTTGACGGTCGCCTTTTCGGTCAGGGCTTCGCGCCACCACGGCGCGGAGAAATCAAAGTGTTCCTGTTCGAGCATGTTCTGGAACTGGAGGGAATACGTCAGGGAACCGATGTTGCTGCTGTGACCCGCAACGAAGTCGTATGCACCGTCGCCGGACGTATTGGAGTTGCGGACAAGCGCCATCCAGTTGCCGTCGCCGGAACGTCCGCCTTCTTCAAGGAAGGTGAGCGTCACGTTGAGATTTTCTTCAACGGCGAGGTTGCGGGCGAAAATCGCGTCGTTGACGATTTCACCGTTGAGTTCCGCGGTGTCGAATTCGACGTCTTCGTAGTGATTCCATCCGAGAACGGTGACGGAAGCACCCTGATAGTCGAGCCCTTCGGGGAGTCCGAGTGCATAGGCCGGTTCGGTTTCTTTGGGAATGGTTTCTTCCGCTGCGGGTATTTCAGCGGCATCGGAGACGGAAGCGGAGGTTTCCGCATTGTCGGAGGATGTGCTGCTTCCTTCGCTGCACGCAGTCAGGAGAGAGGAGCTGAGGAGAACCGCTGCAAGAAGGGCGGTCAGCAGTTTTCTGGAATAAATTTTCATGGTATTTCCTGTTTTTTCTGTCATAAGACTGTATTTTTTCGGATTTCTTATTATACCGTATCGAATACTTTTTGTCAAGCAGATTGCGCTCATTCCACTAGGATCCGCATGACGTGTCCCGCCTGCCCGTTGTATGGGTTGCCTTCGAGGACGTACTGCGGGATCACGGCGTCCCCGGCGGGGATTTCGGTATAGTATGCGCTGTGCAGATGACCGCAGTAGATGCCGCGGATGACGTCCGCGCTCTTCGTGATAAGGCGGTACACCGCCTTTGCCGTGTCGGAATCGTTCCGTTCTGGAGAACCGATGCAGCGGCGGAAGTTGTACGACTTGCCGTCGCATTCCCATAACGTCGGACAGCATTCGTCTTCGGGGCGTCCGGTGTCGAGGGGTTCGTGCTGGAACAGGAGGACGACAAGACCGCGTTCTCTTGCCATGGCGAGGTCGGCAGTCAGTTTGTCAAGCTGTACGCTGTCGTAGCGTCCGCAGTCGTTGTCCATCGCGATGACAAGGACGCGGTCGCGGATCACACGGGAAACATAGCGTACATCGTGCTTCCATTCCCGCTGAAGGTCGGCGTAGCGGGATTCCAGCGTGGTTTCGTTCGGACGTCCGGTCTGCATCTGACGGGTGAGTTCGTGTCCGCCGATGCACAGGATCGCGGACGGTTCCGCGTCCCAGATGTATTGTTTCGTCAGTTCCATTGCGCCGTGGGAGAGGTAGTCGAGCGTATCGCCGGTGATGACGATCTGGTCGGCAAACTTTGCAAATCCCATGGCATTCCTGATCCCCTTCACGGACTGCGCGTCCGCGAGCCATTTCCGGCATTCCTTCGTGTACGCGAGTTCGGGGTTCGCGAGGTCGATCGCGTCGCAGTAATTGAAATGCACGTCCGTGATCTGCGCGATTTCAACGGGATCGCCCGCGTGACCGGTGCGGATCCGGTGTTCGCGGAAGTAGACGCCCGATTCCGTCATGCGGAACAGGCTCTTCTCGGGTGTGTCGTCCGTACCGGTGATGCGTTCGGCGGGTTTAGAAAAATAACGTTCTTTTTCGGCGGAATCAAACATAACAAACCTCCTGTAAATACAAAAAATCCGCACTCACTCTGTATCCATATCCGTTTGAAGTTTTTTGGAAAGGGTTCGGGAAAACCTTTTTCGAAAAAAAGGTTTTCCCGAAAAACTTATTCCATCAGAAAATGCTTCAGCATCGTACAGCGGATGGTGTGGCGGTTGTTGTCGATCATCTGCTGCAGGACGGTCGGCTTTCCGACGAGGATGACCATTTTTGACGCACGTGTCACCGCCGTGTACAGCAGATTCCGGGACAGCAGCATCGGCGCGCAGGAGTACAGCGGCAGGATCACAACGGGGTATTCGCTGCCCTGGCTTTTGTGGACCGTAATGGCGTAGGCGTGGTCGACTTCGTCGAGCTGCGCGGCGTCAAGGACGCAGATACGCTCGTCGAACCGGACGGTCACGAGGTTGTCCTCGCGGTCGATCTCTGTTACGATGCCGATGTCGCCGTTGTAGACGCCCATACCGGTCTTGCCATCGTCGGTCTCCCATTCGATTTCGTAGTTGTTTTTCGTCTGCATGACGCGGTCCCCGACGCGGAAAATCACGTCGCGGGATTTTTTCTCGGCTTTGCCCGGTGCGCGCGGGTTCAGAGCTTCCTGCAGTCCCGCATTAAGGATGTCTGTGCCGGACAGCCCCTTTCTCGATGGCGTGAGAACCTGAATTTTTGGGACGATGTCCGCTCCGTACGAACGCGGCAGACGGTTCTGTACGAGATCGATGACCGTCGCGGAAATGCCTTCCTCACTTTCGCGGCGGAGGAAGAAGAAATCTGCGTCGGTACGGGACGTGTCGGGCAGTTCGCCGGCGTTGATGCGGTGGGCGTTTGTGATGATGAGGCTCTGCTCGGACTGGCGGAAAATGTCGGTCAGGCGGATGACGGGGAACGCACCGGACTCGATGAGGTCGCCGAGAACGTTGCCGGCGCCCACGGAGGGCAGCTGGTCGCTATCGCCGATGAGGATCAGGCGTGCGCCGTTTTTGACGGCTTTCAGCAGAGCTTCCATCAGCTGTACGTCGATCATGGACGCTTCGTCGATGATGACGACGTCCGCATCGAGGGTGTTGTTTTCGTCGCGGAGGAATTTCGAGCCGTTTTCGTCGGAAAAGTCCATTTCGAGCAGACGGTGGATGGTTTTTGCTTCATGGGACGTCGCTTCGCTCATACGCTTCGCGGCACGTCCGGTCGGCGCGGCGAGAGCAACTTCATAATCGAGGGATTCAAAGATCGAGATCAGCCCTTTGATGATGGTAGTTTTACCGGTACCGGGGCCGCCGGTCAGAATCATGACGCCGTCCGCCATCGCCTGGGTGAGCGCTTTTTTCTGCATGACCGCATATGTGATGCCGCTTTTCGCTTCGGAGGACTCGATCATCCGGGCACTGTCGCGGGCGTTCATTTTCGGGCAGCGGTCGTGGATCTGGCGGAGTTTTTTCGCGATATAAGTTTCCGCGCGGTACATGAGCGGGTCGAAAATGTAACGCGTACCGCTGACATCGAGCGGGATCAGGGACAGTTTTCCGACGGCTTTTTCGATGCACTCCGCAACCTTTTCGGTGTAGCTGGTGTCTCCGGCGAAAAGAAGTTCGACGGCACAGCGGAGAAGTTCGCTGTCCGGAATGCAGGTGTGACCGGAGCGTGCCGCCTCTTGACGCAGGACATAGACGAGGCCGTGCATGAGTCGGTCGTCGGAGTCGGCGGCGAGTCCCATGCCCATTGCGATGCGGTCGGCGCGGCTGAAGCTGATGCCGCGGAAGTCCTCGCACAGCCGGTAGGGATTGTTCCGGATGCGGTCGACGGCGGCGCCTCCCCACTTCTGGTAGATCTTCATGGCAGTCTGCGGGGTGAAGTAGTCGCTGCAGAACATCATGACGGCGCGGGCGCCGGACATGGATTTAAAGCTTTCCGTGATGGCTGCGGCCTTCTTTTTCGTGATGCCGGGGATCTCGCTGAGCCATTCGGGATGGTTTTCGATGACGGAAAACGTGTCCGTTCCGAACTGTTCGACGAGTTTCTGGGCGGTCTTCGGACCGATGCCCTTGATGTTTCCGCCCGCGAGGTAACGAAGGATATCGCCCTCCTCAGCAGGGAGAGTTTTCTCGTACGTCTCCGCTTTGAACTGCCGGCCGTAAACCGGATGGTTCGTCCACGTTCCCCACGCGGTGATCTTGTCGCCTTCGCTGAGGTAGGGGATGATCCCGACAACGGTCACAGGCTCCCCGGCGGAGTCTTCGATCTCGCAGACGGTGTAGCCGTTTTCTTCATTTTGATAAATAATCGAATCCACAATCCCGGAGACGGAATCCTCCGGTTCGGCGGGCGTTTCGTTTTTCAGTATATTTTCCTGCGTATAAAAATTATTCAACGGTTCTCTCCGGAAAAATTACATAGAAATCAATAGTAATATTATACCCGTTCGGTCAGGATTTGTCAACGAAAAAGTGAGTGTGGGCAAAACGCCGGAAGCGGAGGATTTATGAAATGCAATTGACAGAGGGAACGCCTTTGTGCTATAATTCATCTTGCTGAACCCGGACAGTTTCATGGGGGATTTTTAGAATTAATAATAAAAAGGAAACAAAGTTATGCTGAAACAGAGACTGGTCTCCCTGCTGCTGATGCTGACGCTGGCTGCATCTTCCGCGTCACTGCTGTCCTGCTCCGGCGATACGGAATCTCCGGCAGATACTGCACCGGAAACCGCTGCTACTGTGACGGAAGTGCCGGATTCGCTGGAAGCGCGCATGAACGTGTCGGACGGTCTGCCCGAAAAGACGTTTGAAGGGCGTACCTTCACCATCCTCGGCAGCGATATTCATGCTTCGAATTATCTCGCCGAAGAACTGGAGGGCGAACCGGTCAACGATGCGATATTCGAGCGCAATGCAGCGATCTCCGAACGTTTTGACGTCAATCTGGCTGCGATACTCTGCCCGGACCTGGAAATCGCAACGCAGGCGAAGACTGCCGTAAAAGCCGGCGACGACATCTATCAGATGATGGCGGGACATATCGTCTGGGTCGGGATGTCTGCTGGGGAAAACTACATGTACAACTGGTGCGACCTGCCGTACGTGAACTTTCAGCAGCCGTGGTGGGCCGACAGCACCGCGAACGATCTGCAGTATAAGGACAAAGTGTTCGTTGCAATCGGTGACTTTGCTCTGTCCGCCCTGTCCTCGACATACTGCATGTTCTACAATAAGGTTATGGCAGACTCCTACAATCTGCCGGATATGTATGCGCTGGTCAGCGAAGGCGGCTGGACGATCGACAGGCAGTACGAATTCAGCGAAGGCGTCTACACGGACACCAACGGTGACGGAAAACGTGACCTGTACGATACCTACGCGCTGTCGACGGACGCAAAGAGCAACGCAAACACCTATCTGTGGGCATTCGGAAAGAAGATCGCAGTACGTCAGGAAGACGGCACGTTCGATCTTGAGTTCTACGACGATAAGCTCGTTTCTGTGATCGAACGGGTGTACAGCCTCTTTTATGAGACCGACCATGTATATTTTGACACGATCAACCATCAGGTCGGTGCGACGATCTTCCCGCTCGGAAATACGCTGTTCACCAACGGTAATCTCATCTGGGCAACCTCCGTTCTGCGCGATGTGGAATTTGACTACGGTATTATCCCCTATCCGAAATGGGACGAGGCACAGCCGAAATACTACACCAGCGTTGACGGCAGCCACGAAGGACTTGTGGTTCTGAAATCCATTCAGGAGCACGAATTTGTCGGCATCATCTCCGAAGCCCTCAATGCGGAAAGCTGGAAGCGTGTGGTTCCCGCTTACTATGATATTTCGCTGAAATATAAGGGGGCACGTGACGAACAGTCCGTTGCCATGCTCGATCTCATCGTGGAAGGACGTATTTTTGACTTCGGTTATGTATACGGCGGTACCAGCCCTGCGTTCTGGATCCAGAATCTTCTCGAACTGAATTCCAAAGACATCACGTCCTACTACCGGAAAAATTTCACGCCTTTCAGCAAGAATCTGGAAAGGCTCTTGGTGTCCTTTGACAGGTATACCTCCAACCCGTAACGTTTCCGGACAGCAGTCGTGAGACTGCTGTCTTTTTTGTTTCCGGAAAATCAAACCTGTCTGCCGGAATGCGCTTGACAGGAAACCGGAAAAGTGTTATAATGTTTTTGTTGAATCCGTACAGTTTCACGGATTATTTTTATTAAAACCTGTGCGGAATTCTTGATGAGCGTTAAATAATTGGATAATCCGTGAACTATTTTTGTAATTATATAAACGAAAGGAAGCAAAGCTATGATGAAACAGAGACTGATCTCCCTGCTGCTGGTACTGGCGATGATGGCATCGTCCGCAGCGCTGCTGTCCTGCTCGAGCGGAACGGAAAACGCGGACGGAGCGGCGGCAAACACGGAAACCCCTTCGGCATCCGAAGAAGAAGCGGTTGAAACGGAGGAACAGAAGGACTCGCTGGAAGCGCGTATGGACGTGCCGGATGAACTGCCGGAAAAGACATTTGACGGCCGCACGTTCGCGATCATCGGTGACGACGCATGCACCGACCACTATCTTTCCGAAGAACTGAGCGGCGAACCGGTCAACGACGCGGTTTTCGAACGGAATACGGAAATCTGCGAACGTTTTGACATCACGCTGGACGCGGTGGTTTATCCCGAATCGAACATTGCCGGACAGGCACAGAACTCTGTAGTTGCGGGCGACGACGCATACCAGATGATGGCGTGCCATATTATTTACCTCGGCATGTCCGCAACGAACGACTACATGTACAACTGGTACGACCTGCCGTACGTAAACTTTGACCAGCCGTGGTGGTCCGACAGTACCGTCAGCGACCTGAAATACAAGGACAAGGCGTTCATCGCGATCGGCGACTTTGCACTGTCCGCACTGTCCTCGACCTACTGTATGTTCTACAACAAGGTTCTTGCAGACTCCTACGGACTGCCGGATATGTACGAACTGGTCAACGAAGGCGCATGGACGATTGACAAGCAGTATGAATTCAGCGAAGGTGTATACATGGATACCAACGGCGACGGTACCCGTGACGCGAACGATATTTATGCGCTTACCACGGACTGCAAGAGCAATGCGAACACCTATCTGTGGGCATTCGGCAAGAAGATCGCGACCCAGCAGGAAGACTTCACCTACGTTCTCGACTACTACGATGAAAAACTTGTAGCCATCGTGGAAAAGCTGTACAACCTCTATTACGAAACCGACTACGTATACTTCAACACGACCGACCACGGTATCGGTCAGACAATATTCCCGCTCGGCAACAACCTCTTCACCAACGGTTACATCGGCTGGGCGAACGCAGCACTGCGTGACGTTGAATTCGACTACGGTATCATCCCGTATCCGAAGTGGGATGAACAGCAGGCGGACTACTACACCAGTGTTGACGGCGGTCACGAAGGTCTTTCCATCCTGAAGTCCATTCAGGATCCCGAATTCGTCGGCGTTATCGCAGAAGCCCTCAACGCGGAAAGCTGGAAGCGCGTCGTTCCCGCATACTACGACGTCTCCCTCAAGTTCAAGGGTGCCCGCGACGAACAGTCCATCGCTATGCTCGACCGTATCGTCAACTCCCGTATCTTCGACTTCGGTTATGTTTACGGCGGCTGGGGCTGCGTCTTCTGGATTCAGTACCTCCTCGAAGGTGCTTCCAAGGATATCACCTCCTACTACGAAAAGAACTTCAAGCCCTACAACAAGTCCATGGAAAAGGTATTCGAGGCCTTTGACGAATACACTACGGCAAGTGCGAATCCGTAAGGGGTTTACAGTGATATAGTTTTCTTGAGGGGAACCTTTTCAGAGGAAAGGTTCCCCTCAAACTCCCTTCCAAACCTTTTTAATCAGAGGATTTATTGGTGAGTATGGCTGAAATCGTTCGTGCTGTTGACATACTGAAGGGCTGCGCACAGACTCATCCGAAATCTCCAAAAAACAAAAAATTTGCTGTACCTAACCGGTAACAGCAGTCCATAGAAGTTTGGGAGGCGAGTCTACAAGACTTTTGCGGAAGTCTGAGGGGGAACCTTTCCTCTGAAAAGGTTCCCCTCAGAAAACTTAATTTTATCAGCTTCAGTTAAAATTAAAGATAGCGCGGATGTCGTCAGCGAAGTCGACTTTTTCCCAGGGAGCGGAGAGGTCTTCGCGGCCCATGTGACCGTAAGCGGCGAGATCGCCGTAGATGGGACGGCGGAGATCGAAGCGGTCGATGATGGCAGCGGGACGCATGTCGATGCGGGAGGTAACGAATTCGGAGAGGCTCTGGTCGTCGACCTTGCCGGTTCCGAAGGTGTCGAGCATGACGGAAACGGGGCGTGCTACGCCGATGGCGTATGCGATCTGGACTTCGCAGCGGCTTGCGATGCCGGATGCAACGACGTTCTTTGCGATGTAACGTGCCATGTAGGACGCGGAACGGTCAACCTTGGTCGGGTCCTT
>JAFQFS010000111.1 GCA_017398585.1 Clostridia bacterium | reverse complement strand
CGCTGACCTTAAACATCACAGGCAAAGACCTGACCTACCAAGGCAAGATCGACGGCAATATCGAGCTGATCGTCAACGCGGATGGTGAGGGAAAACAGACGCTCAACAACAATGCCAGCACCTTCACCGGCAACATCGTCATCAACGGCGGAACGCTCGTTGCATCGGCAAGCTGGAAGTACGTGGACACGACGGTATTTGGCGATTATGTCTCCAAGACCGTGACGGTCAACGACGGCGCGGAGCTGGTTTTTGCGGCGCAGGACGTCGTTTCCAACGCCGGGACCAATTCCCCGATCCGGTTCATCGCCAACGGCGGTACGATCCGCAACTCCGGGACGGTCTACAATAACCTCTCCAACACGGAGTTTACCGACGGCGCGCAGCTTTACGCGGCAGACGGCAACGCCACGTGGAAAGCGTACAAACTGTCCAGTAAAGTCTCGGTCCTCCGCAACACCGACGGTTCCGCCGCCCAGCCGGTCACGTTCTCTTCCGACCTGAGCAAGGCGAACGCCACTTACTCTTTCGGGGATGGAACGAGCTTTTACGTTGAGGACATCACCAGTAGTTCAGCGGCCGCAGCGGACGCGAACGCAGACCTGATCATTTCCGCGCTCGTTACGAATCCAAACGAGGAGAGCAACGGAACGTTCCACAAAGACGGCGCGGGCATCCTGGAATTCACCGCCGCCAACACGTTCGACGGCACGGCAAGCATCCGCGAAGGCGTTCTGCGTCTCTCCGGCAACGGTGCCCTTGGAACCAGCACAGTCACGCTCGGCGATAAAGGCACGCTGGAACTGAACGTCTCGGACGGCGCGGAGAAGAGCTTCACGAACAAAGTCACCGGCACGGGAACGGTCGCCAAAACCGGCGCGGGAACGCTGAAACTCAATACCGCGAATGGTTTCGAGTCCGCCCTGAACATCTCGGAAGGACGCGCGGACGTCTTCGGCACCATGGCGGGTAAGATTTCCGTCGCCGACGGCGCGGTCTTCTCGCCGGGCGGAACGCTGACGCTTGGCGGTGCTCTCTCGGCGGATGCCGGCTCACGGCTCGTGTTTGAGCTTGGCGGCGATACTTCCGACCTCCTGGTCCTTAGCGGTGACGCCGCGTTCGACATTTCCGAAGACGCGGCCATCGAATTCCTTTTCACCGGCGATACCCCCGGCTCGTCCTACACGCTGATTGAAGCGAATGACGACCTTAGCGATCTCTTGAACGCGGAGTTCTGGTCTGCTCTTATGTCGGAAGAAACTGCTGAAAACTGGCATCTCGCGGTCGTCGGCAACACGCTTCAGCTACTCGCCGGCGCGGGAACAGGAGATACTTCCCTTCCGGAACCCGCAACGTGGGTACTGCTTGTACTCGGAGCCGCGGGATTGTACTGCGTCCGGAGAAGGAACGCAAAATAGAAGACGAACGAAAAAAGAAGTCTGCAAAATTGAAACGGGAGAGGAATTTAGAGAACCTCTCCCGTTTTTTTTGATAAAATCGGCAAATATCCTAAATATTTAGTATTTTCTGGGATAATTTAGAAATTTTTTTGTGTTTTTTCACTGAATCGGAATATAATAGTATCATTGTTCATAATATTTGGATGATTTTTCCTCAAAGGACACCACAAATGGCCCATTTTGCAAAATACCGATTCCCATCCATTTATGATTTTACCCGCAGAAATGCTGCGTTTTTGAGCGCGTTCGTATCGTTGGCGTGTTTTGTTCCGGCAAGTGTACAGGCGGATGTTATTGTCAACGGGAATGCGATCACCGGAAGCGGCACGTACTCGGAGGCGATCAATACGGCTGACAATATTACCGTGACGCCGGATTCCGGAGGGACGGTCACGTTCAACAACAGTATTACCACAACGGGTACATTTACGCAGTCGGGCGGGAATGTCGTTTTTGAAAATGGGAGCGGCAATACCTACTCTTTTTCGAAATTTGAGGGTTTCAATGCGAACGCGAATACGACGCTCAACGGCAGCATGACGGTGGGGTCGTTTATGGTTGCCAAAAATGGAAAAGCCGCCGTGACGATCAACGATGGTGCGTCGCTGGTCTTTACGGGCCTCTTGTCTGTAAATAATGTGAACAACAGCAGTACTCAGGGGGTCGTTTACCAGAACGGCGGTTCCGTGTCGTGTACGACGGTAGAGGGCACGAGTAATTTCGGTATCGTAAAGATCGGCCACTGGAACACGGGGGCCGGCAGTCCTGGGATCTATAATTTGAGCGGCGGTACGTTCTCTGTTCCGAATGCCATGACTTATCTGGGCTGGGACGGTCACGGACAATTGAACATCAGCGGCGGTGAGGCAACGCTGATGGGGATCAGTATGTCGAATAACGGTTCTGCTAAAGGTTATCTTTCCCTGACTGGCGGAACGCTGAATCTGGGCAGCGGCGGTTTGCAGTATTGCGGCAGAGTTGCGTATCAGCCTTCCGCTAAAAAAGGTGGGGTTCCGGAAGTAAAATTGGGGCAGGGAACGATCAATGCGTATGAGACCCAGACGTGGGCTTCCGATATTCCCGTGATCTTAACGGGGCGTTCCGCGACAGACACTGCCGACGTTTCCGGCAAAATGACGACATTTAACGTGGAAGACGGCCAAACGCATACCATTGCAGGTGTGATCTCCGGCGTCGGTGCTTTGACCAAGACCGGATCGGGAACGATGACGCTTTCCGGGACCAATACCTACACCGGCGGGACGAAGGTTTCGGCGGGCGAGCTGGTTTTCGCGGGAAGTTCGCTCCCCGTTGGAACGCATACCGCTGCCGGAGGAACGCTCGTTCTGGGAACGGCTGGAAATACCATCACGGCAACGCCGGTCACCTCCATTTTGGCAGACGGCGGAACGGTGCGCGTGGATGGGGATCTGGTCCTCACCGAAAGAGATTCGTATGTGATCTGCGGCGGATCG
>JAFQFS010000110.1 GCA_017398585.1 Clostridia bacterium | reverse complement strand
GCAACTGCATATCGTATGTAATCTTCTTTCAGTTCCTCATCTTCGATCATAATCGACCGTGCATCCGCACGCAGACAGCGGATGATTCTTTTCCACTTGAGTTCCACATCGTTGTCTCCTCTCAAATTATGGTTTGTTTTGGTACTCGAAATCGATGATGTCCGGCAGCGTACCGTCGGTACTGCAGAATAACAGGAAATGATTTTTTGTGCCGTGCAATTCATCCGACAGCAGCGTATATAAGGATAGCGCATCCAACACAGCATCATGCGGTATCCACAGACCAAAAGATGCACAGTGCTGTATGAATACCATAAACATATGGATGACAGGCACTGTGTGCAAAAAGGAGGTAAAACATGAACAGTTCCACACAGTGTAAACCCGCAGAAACCAAACGTACCTAAGCAAATTTGCTGTCAAACAGTTCCAATGCCAAGGGCTAATATGGGATTAGCAGATTCCGCATTTTTATTAGCAGGCAATTCATTTATGTTCAAGTCCGATTAGCAAATATTCATTTTATATGCACCCCTCTTCTTGATTCTCAAAAAAACGATTCATTTAGTAAAACACCTCCAGAAAACGCAAAAAGTGCCGAAATCTTTCGATTTCGGCACCAAATCACGTCCCTGGGCGGAATTGAACCGCCGGCGTTTCGCTTAGGAGGCGAACCCTCTATCCAACTGAGGTACAGAGACATAACATTTACTTCATCTTTGGTATTATATCACAAGTTCGTCTTTTTTTCAAGTGATCTGTACAAATTGCTGATTTATTCATTTATTTTATAGAAAAAATATAATTACCATTGCTTTATTTCCGGTTCCGTTGTATAATATTCTCAACAATCTTCATTCTTCGTGAACTGTGAGGTATTCTATGATCCATCCGCTTCCCCGGGAAATGGCGGCTCGCATTGACAAACTGGCCTCCATCCGACGCAACGAAATCAAAAATTCCTGGACCAATCTCGTCATCACCGGCACCGTGTACTACGTTTCCCGGTACGGCTCCGACGCAAACGACGGCCTCTCACCCGATACGCCGTGGCAGTCCCTCGGCAAGGTCGATTCCTTCGCGTTCCGCCCCGGCGACGCCGTTCTCTTCCATCGCGGTCACACCTTCCGCGGACGGCTGACCGCACAGGGCGGTGTCACTTATGCCACCTACGCGACCGGTCCCAAGCCGATCCTCTGCTCTTCTCCTTACGACGGTGCGCATTTCGGCAGGTGGATCCCGACCGACGAGCCGGACATCTACCGGTTCAGCGAAAAGATTTCCGACGACGTTGGCTGCCTCATCTTCGACGGCGGACGCGCCCACGCCATCAAGGCAACCGTGGATTTCTCCGCGATGATCAACCGCACCGACGGAAAACCGTTCCGTTCATGGCGCGATCTTGACGGCGATCTGTCCTTCTATCATGATCTTGGCGGACCGAACATTCAGGGAACGGAAGAAAACAGTACCTTATATTTAAAGTCCACCCGTGGGAATCCGGCGGAACGCTTCTACTCCATTGAATTCAACGTCCGCACCAACTGCATCAGCGTACGCGGGGACAACGTCCGGATCAACAACCTCAGCATCAAATACTGCGGCTGTCACGGCATCGGCGCCGGAACCGTTCGCGGTCTGACCGTCGACTGGTGTGAATTCGAATGGATCGGCGGGTCGATGCAGTTCTACCGCGACGGACGTCCGACCCGGTTCGGCAACGCGGTCGAGATCTACGGCGGATGCTCCGACTACACCGTCGAAAACTGCTACATCAATCAGGCATACGACGCGGGGATCACGCATCAGTTCTCGTCCGGCGGGGACAACGACGTTCTCATGAAGGATGTCACCTACAAAGGAAATCTGATCGAAAACTGCATCTACTCCATCGAATACTTCAACGGAAAGCCGTCCTCCGCGGCGAACCGTCACATGTCGCATGTGCGCATCAGCGACAACATCCTGCGCAGTTCCGGATACGGCTTCGGCAAACAGCGTCCCGACCGCGGTCCCGACTGCCACATCAAGAGCTGGGATCACTTCAACTCGGCGGACGACATGATCTACGAAAACAACATTTTCGACGGCGGCGCGCATTGTCTCCTGCACATCGCATGCGAGGACGAAGCGTGGATGCCGGTGATCCGCAGAAACCTGTTCGTTCAGAAATCCGGCGGGGATTTCGCCAGACTCGGCGCGTATCCGACAGCAGTCCTTCCCTACACGGAAGACGGGATTGCAGAACAGAAGTTCGTCGGAGAAGACAATATATTCTACGTAACCGAATAAGAACGGGGGCTGTATCCGGCGGATGCAGCCTCTTTTTTACATCCACACGATGCTTCCGATGTCGTTCCACAGACGTTCCGCTTCCCTTTCAACGATGCGGCGGTCGTCTGCGGTGACATTTCCGAACATCATCAGATTCAGGCGGCGGTTTTTCTTCTGCCAGCGTCCGGCGACCGTGCCGCGAAGGAGAATTGACGGATTGACAATCCCCGCGAGGTTGAAGATCTTCCGGAGATGTTCCTGCGGAAGATACAGGCTTTCCGTTTTCTGATAACCGAGCATGAGCTGGTCGAATCCGGCAAGGAAGATGCAGTCCGGAACCGGATGATCGTACGATTTCCCGTTATTTATATAATAGTAGGTTTTTCCGCCGCATTCCGCCGTCTGAACCGGAAGCTGTGCCAGCCATGTTTTCACCTGTTCTTTCGTTGTGTGGAAATAATACATGGCGTCGCGGATGGTGGCGGGCGCGATGTTCGTGAAATAGCGGCGTGCGATCTCAAGGTTCGCTTCCTCTTCCGGAAACGGTGCGAACGGCGGACAGAGGCAGTACGCCTTCTTCTCCTGCACGACGTAGTTTAAAAAACCCCGCTCGCACAGATCGCGGATGCCGCCGCCCCACTGGTCGAACATACATTCTTCTTCGGTTTCCGTCATGCCGTGTTCCCGGCAGAGAATCTTCAGTTCGTCGCGGGTCCGGATTCCCTCCGCAAGAGATGCGAGAATGACGTCCGAGAGGTATTTCTGGCGTTCCGGTGTCAGCATGATCTCTCCGGTAAAGCGGTTGTGATAGCCGTTCCATTCGTTCCGACGGTACGTTCTGCCGCTGCCGCAGTGTTTGAAGAGCGGCAGGTCGGATTCGGCGAAAACGTGGACGGTGCCGCGGATCGTCCAGTTTTTCACAACGCCGTCTGCCGCGGTTTCGGGTGAATAATCGGTGCAGCGGATCTTCATGGAATGAAGCGCGTTCCCCATAAACTGCGCCTGCACACCGTTGAGATCACGCAGAACGGTCTGTTTGTCCGCCGGTGTGATGAGGTACTGGTTGGTAAGCTGCCGGATTTTCAGTTCGGTTTCGGTCATGGGAGATCCTTCCGTTAATACTCGGTGTTTCGTGTATTATACACGATATTTCATGGTTTGTCAAGGGATACCGCGGTATTTTCACAGAAAACAGGCTTGCAAAACGGAATCAATTGTGCTATAATACCAACGGACATATGGGTACGCGAGTTTAAATCGGAAGCAGGTGAAATTCCTGCGCGAGCACGTCACCGTAAATGCGGATGCGGAGGACATCTCCGCGGCAGCGCCGTACGGACCGCCGCAGGTCCGGCAAGCCATTGGGAAACCGAGAAGGCATGACGCTGTCCGCCGCACAAGCCGGGAAACCCGCCCGATCTCCGGAAAGAAGCCGCGAGTGCCGGCATTCTTTCATGAACTTTCCGGAACTGTCTGACAATTCTATTTTTCAAGGAGAAACCACATGAAACGAATCCATTCCTTTCTGAAGTTCTCCGTACTGACGATCGCTCTGATCGCCATGGCATTGACCCTCCTCGCGTGCGGCAGTGGGGACGAAGGTGCTGCGGAAGGTACGGAAATCACGATCACCATCGCGGTGATAAACAAAGCCGGTGAGACCACCGAATATGAGGTCACAACGACCGGCACCACCCTTGCGGACGCTCTTGTCGAATCCGGCATGGTGGAAGAAAACTATGACGATTACGGTCTGTACTTCAACACGGTAAACGGCGAAACCGCCGATTATTCCGTCGACCAGTCCTACTGGGCACTCTCGAAGGACGGCGAATACCTCATGACCGGCGCGTCCTCCACGAAGATCACGGACGGCGAGCACTATGAACTGACCTACACCGTTTACGCAGAATGAAATCCCACACCAGCATAAAAAGCATGATCGTGTTCGCGATGCTCGGTGCGCTGATGTTTGCCGCCAAGCTCGCGTTCGAAGTCCTGCCGAACATCCATCCGATCGCGATGTTCATCATGACGTTCACGGTCGTCTACCGCGTGAAGGCGCTGATTCCGGTGTACCTGTTCGTGATTCTGTTCGGAGCCTGCTACGGCTTCTCGATCTGGTGGATCCCGTACCTGTACATCTGGCTGTTCCCATGGGCGGCGACGATGCTTCTGCCGCGGAACATGCCGAAAAAGGTCGCAGCGATCGTATATCCGGTCGTCTGCGGGTTATGCGGGCTGCTGTACGGCGTATGCTACGCACCGGCGCAGGCGCTCCTGTTCGGCTTCGATTTCCCCACAACGATCAAGTGGATCCTGGCGGGACTGCCGTTCGACGCGCTCCACGGACTCGGCAACGTCGGTATGGGACTGCTGGTGCTTCCCTTATCGGAACTGCTGAAAAAGCTGAACCGGTCGGTCAATTTATGAAATATAGTTCCCGGGGAGAAACTTTTTGAAAAAAGTTTCTCCCCGGACCCCTTTTCAAAAACTTTCAGACAAATGGATTTGACAAGATGCAGTGCGGTTTTTTGAAATCTGTACTGCGCTTTTTTCGTTGACCTTATGAACGGTTTGTGCTATAATGGGTTATCGGAATTATTGCATAACTTTTGGAGGTATATATGGATTCCAGTGCATATCAGTGGGAAATTGTGAAAAAACTGAGCTTCTGCCGTCCGGCGGGGACGCCCGAATGCGAGCGTGCGGCGGAGATGATCGCGGAGGAAGTCCGTGCGCTCGGCGGGGACGTGACATTTGAACCGTTTTCCTTCCCGGGTCTGAAGGTCGACCGCGCCGTTCTGCGGGTGACGGAACCGTATCAGAAAGAATACAGTGCGGTCGGCGTCGGTTTCTCCGGTGAGATCGAAGGCGATTTCGGCTTCCGCTACGTCGAACGCGGGACGGAATACGACCTCGACGGCGTGGACGGCGGGATCATCCTGATCAACAAACTCGATCCGGATCACTACACCGCGGCGGTCAATTCCAAAGCGGAAGGATTCATCGCACCGAGCGGCAAGTTTTACGACGACTCCCCGCTTACCCCGAAGAATCTCGGACGGAAGATGCGTGAGATCGGAAGAAAGCCCGGTTTCTGCGTGAAGACGGCGGATGCGATCGAAATGGTGACCAGAGGTGCGTCTGCGGTTCACTGCGAACTGAAGCAGCACGAATCGGCGATCGACACCGTCAATGTTGTGTCCGTCATTCCCGGTACGGAAATCCCGGACGAATACATCACCTTCTCCGCGCATTACGACAGCGTGGACGTCGGCGTCGGCGCGTACGACAACGCGACCGGTGTCGCGGCTCTGCTGTACCTGTACCGTTATTTCATGGAAAACAAACCGAAGCGGACGCTCATCTTCCTGTGGTGCGGCGCGGAAGAACGCGGACTTCTCGGAAGCCGTGAATTCGTCAAAAAGCATCCGGACATCATGGAAAAGACGCGGTTTGAAGTCAACTTCGACCTGATCGGCTGTGCGATCGGCTATGACGGCGTATCCGTTGCAGCAGCGGAATCGGTCTGCGAATTCATGCGGAACTTCGCCGCGGAACGCCGGCACTCCTTCGTGGTCAGCCGTCACGCGGCGTCCAGTGACTCGACGTCGTTTGCCGGTGCGGGCATTCCCGCGTTCAACTTCTACCGTTACGGAGAAGCGGACATCCACAATCAGCACGACATTCTCTTCCCGCTGTACGAAAAGACGCTCGGTCCGACCGTGGAATTCGTCCGCGACTTTGTCGTCGCCTGCGACCAGGCGGAAGTCCCGTTTGACACCGCGATGCCCGAGGATATGGCGGAAGAAGTCCGGAAGTATCTGGGGTAAACGATATGACTGACGGAAAAATCCTCTGTCCTCCCGTTCCGGAGGGGACACCGCTTTACAAAACCATGTTCCGCGTGACCGCCGGTGATCTTGACGTCGGGATGTACTCCGACAGGACCTACTGGGGCGGCTGCGTGAATTTCGGATATTTTGACCTCGCGGACGGTCAGGCGGCGGAAATCGCTGTGAAACCGGAATTCTCTTTCACGTCCGTGAAGATTCTGCCCGTGATGCTCGGCATCACGCCGCAGGTAACGAACGGCGTCATCCGGTTCACCGTTTCCAGAACTCCGATGCAGATCACGCTGATCTTTGACGACAACTACGTCTCCGGAAATGTCCTGCATCTGTTCGCCAATCCGATTTCTCTGTATATGCCCGATGAAACGGAAAACGTCCTGTACTTCCCCGCCGGATTCCACGACGTGAGAGGGACAACCGGTGCGCTCGACGTTCCGTCGGACACCGTCGTCTGTCTCGAACCCGGTGCGGTCATCTACGGCGGCATCCGCGCGGCCGGCGATCACATCCGCATTTTCGGAAGCGGTGTGATTCTCGTGGACGGAAACTGCTCCAAAATCGCGCTCGACGCGGTACAGTGCCATGATCTCGATATCGAAGGCGTGATCGTGCATACGCACGCGAAAAACGGATGGAACGTGCATCTGTATCTGTGCGACACGGTGGGAATAAATAATCTGAAAATTATTTCCACCACCTACGCCTGCACGGACGGTCTGGACATTTCCAACGGACGCAGCATGATCGTGAAGAATTCCTTCATCCGCTCCTGCGACGACAGCATTTCCCTCAAGGCGTTCGACCGTTCGCTGGCGTGCGAGGACATTCATTTTCAGAATATGATCCTTTGGAACGACTGCAACAGCTCGATGGTCGTCGGTGAGGAAAGCAAAGCGGCATATTATCATTATATTACGTTCCGGGACATCGATGTCCTGTTCTCCTACGACGATCCGCAGTATCACGAACAGCTCGCGGAACGCTCGGTCATGAGCATCGTCCTGCTCGACGGTGTCGAATGCACGGACATCGTCTGGGACAATATCCGCATCAACAAGTGCGAACGGCTCGCCTGCTTCGTCTTCCGCGACAATTTCTGGTTCGGCACCGTGAAGGGCGACCAGTCCGTCCCCGGGAAGATCGACGGCGTACAGCTGCACAACATCCGTGTGTTCTGCGACAGCGGCAGCCGGATCGCCAACGAGATCCTCATCGAAGGATTCTCGGAAGACAAAACCGTTGACAATGTGGACCTGCGTCTCGTGCAGATCATGGGCGTGGAGATTGACGAAACGTACCCGCGGATCCGGAAGAACGATTTCGTCGGAACGGTCTCGGTTTCGAAAACACTCTGACGGAAAATTATTTTTAAATTTTTTTCTGATCTTTTCGATAATACGTATTGCTATTTGCGGAATTTTGCGCTATAATATACGAAGATATGACTTGCTTTGCTTACGGGCAGAGGTCAGGTTGTATTTTTACGCTACAAAATATTTTTTTGGAGGATATAAGAAACATGGCAAGAAAAAAGCTTTCCATGGATGGTAACACTGCCGCGGCGCACGCCTCTTATGCGTTCACCGAAGTAGCTGGTATCTATCCGATCACTCCTTCTTCTGTTATGGCTGACGTGACCGACACCTGGTCCGCTACCGGTCTGAAGAACATCATGGGTGACACTGTTAAGGTTATTGAAATGCAGTCCGAAGCAGGTGCAGCAGGTACCGTTCACGGTTCTCTCGCAGCAGGTGCTCTCACGACTACCTACACCGCATCCCAGGGTATTCTCCTGATGATCCCGAACATGTATAAGATCGCCGGCGAACTTCTTCCCTGCGTTATTCATGTTTCCGCTCGCTGCGTAGCATCTCACGCTCTTAACATCTTCGGTGACCATTCCGACGTTTACGCGTGCCGCCAGACCGGTTTCGCTATGATGGCTGAATCCAACCCGCAGGAAGTTATGGACCTCGGCGCAGTAGCTCACCTCGCTACCATCAAGGGCCGTGTTCCGGTTCTCAACTTCTTCGACGGTTTCCG
>JAFQFS010000109.1 GCA_017398585.1 Clostridia bacterium | reverse complement strand
TCAGATCTGCACTTTCTTTGTCTTGTGTTATCGTTTGAAAGTTTTTGAAGAGGGGACCGGGGATGAACATTTTTCAAAAAGTTCCTCCCCGGAAAACTATATTTCTTTAGTCCCCTATGCCCAGAGCTTCGAGGGATTTGCCGAGGTTTTTGTTGAAGGCTTTTTCGGAGCGGGATGCGGCGGAGGCGTAGTTGCCGCCGGGGATGCCGTTGTTGTAGGCTTTGACGGCTTCGAAGACGTTGAAGGCGTAGGAGAGGTCGTAGGCACGCTTGGTGATGAAGGTGCGGAGGAGGTTTGCGCTTTCGAGGTCGCGTGCACCCTTACCGATAACGGCCTTTTCGATGTAGATGTCGAGGACGTTGTCGTAGGTGTCGGCTGCGAGTGCTTCGATGAGGGTTGCGAGACGTTCGTCGTTGTCGCAGTCGGAGGGGATCATGACGGTGAAGGGGTTCTGGATGTAGACCATGCCGTCGGTGTTTTCTTCGAGTGCGGGGTAGGAGATGATGCCGTAGTCGTCTTCCTTGTCGCGGAGGTTGCGGAAGTCACCCATCAGACGGCTGTAGAAGAGTACGCCGCCTTCCTTGAAGAGGTTGCGGGTTTCGTCATTTCTGCCGGGAAGAGCGATGGTCTTGTCGTTGATGATCTTGTTGAGCATATCGCCGACCGCCATGACGCTGTCGTCAACGACGTTCATCACGTAGGTGTTTGCTGCCGCGTCGTACTGGATAAGGCGGAGGTTGGAGGAATAGAGGCTCGGGAGATATTCGAATTCACGTCCCGCCCAGCCGAAGATGTCATGTGCGGAATCCATGACGCCGTCGCCGTTTTCGTCACGGACGACCTTCTGCATCATGTCGTACATCGCGTCGAGCGTCCACTTGCCGCCGGTGTACAGTTCGTAGGGCGTTTCGGAAATGTTGTTTGCTTCCAGCAGGTCGCCGTTGTAGAACAGGAGCGCCATGCTTTCGTAATGGTCAAAGCTGATGTCGCAGTGAGCGTAGAAGAGCTTGCCGCCCATGGTCAGGGTTTCCTGTGAACCGGGGTCCCAGTAGGGCTTGGAGAAGTCGAAGACCGGCATGTCGCTGACCGCCTTGACGTAATTCTGGGAGATCAGACCCATGCAGTTCTGGAAGAGAACGTAGCCGAAGCTGACGTCGCCCGTGCCCGCCGTGACGGAGTTCTTGATGAGGTTGACCGAACCGCTGTTGTTTTCTTCGAGGGTGATGTTGAACTTTTCGGAAACACGTACGTTCCGGTCGTAAATCGCGTCGTTGAACGCGTCGCCGGTGAGTTCCTCCATGGTGAATCCGCTGAAGTATTCCGCACTCAGACCGTCGTTCGCGATGCGGAGCGTCCATTCGTCGTAGTCAACGGCGGCGATTTCGTCCGCAAAGTGGGTTTTGCCGTCGTCTTCTTCGACGACAGTTTCTTCCGCTCCGGGGACTTCTTCGGAAGCGGTCGGTGCGGCGGTGGTTTCTTCCGCACTGTTTTCGGTGCTTTCGGAACATGCTGCCGCAGAGAGCATCATGACAAGGATCAGAAGCAGGGAAAGGCTTCGTTTCAGTACAGTCATTCTTGTGTACTCCTTCAGGGTTTATTTTTTGTAATTTTTTATGTCTGTCCCATTATAACACAGGATGTGGGATTGTTCAAGATTTATGTAAAAAAACTATAATATAGTTTTTAAAAAAATCACAATTTCTGTGGATTTATTGACATTGCGCCAAAGGTGTGTTATAATAAAATGTCTCATAGTATGTACTAATGAGAAACGAAATTTCTTAATGGAGGAAAACATGAAGAAACTCACTTTTGCTTTCGCAGCAATTCTTGCAGCCTCCTTGGCAACCGCTGCAAGTGCTGCAATGTTCACTGACTTCGAAAGCTACAAGTCCTTCGAAGCCGGCGGAAACCCGGTTTATGCGTTTGACGATGCAGCAGACGTATGGGTTGGTGAATGGAGCGGCGGCGGCACCACCGCTGACACCGTTACCGCAGAAATCGCTGAAGGTGCCGGCTACAACGGCTCCAAGGCACTCAAGGTTCAGAGCTCCGGTCACGAAAACGTAGGTCTCTACCTTTTCGCAACCGCTGACAACGGTATCGTTACCGACCACACCGGTGCACAGTATCTCCGCGTATGGGCGGACTTCTCCGAAGTTGATTTCCGTAAGGCAAACTTCGGTACCACCGACAGCACCTACTCTCTCTTCTCCACCGACGAAGTTGACACCAACTGGGAATGTAAGTATTACTTCTCCGCAGACGGTGCTAACTGGGAAGAATATGTACACGGCGATGACGGCTGCTTCGGCACCGGTCAGGCAGGTACTGTTCTCGGCATGAAGGGCTGGTTCGCGTTCCCCGTAGCTGACTTCACTATCCGCAGCAACGCAAACTGGGAAGCATACGATGAACTGACCCCCACCAATCCGGCTGACGTTTCCGGCGTATACCTCTTCTGGGACTACGACGATGCAACCGCAGCAGACACCCCCTTCTATCTTGACAACCTCGAATTCGTAGCTGACTACAAGGCATTCGACTACGACGCAGCAGCAGGCGCAGCAGCTGCTCCCGCAGCACCCGCAGCTGCCGAAGCTCCCGCAGCAGCTCCCGCTGCAGGCGAATGGGGCTGGGTAATTGACGAAAACTACATCGTTCTTGACGACTGGGCTGACACCACCCACGCATTCGGCGATGCATACCCGGCATCCGGTGAATGGGACTGGCCGGAAGTTACCTCCGGTTCTCTCCTCAAGGGTACCATCATTTCAGGTTTCAACGGTTCTTCCCACTGCTGGAGCAACGGTTCCGACAATGCGGCTAACGCATTCGACGGCGACACCGAAACCTTCTTTGACCCCTACGAAGCTACCACCAATTCCTGGGCAGGTCTCCTTCTCGATCAGCCCTATGAACTGACCGAAATCAGAATCGCTCCCCGTTCCACTTATTCCACCCGTCTCCCCGGCGCAGCTGTTCAGGGTTCCAATGACGGTGTGAACTGGACCGACATCGTCTTCATCGACAAGGCAGCTACCGGTCTGACCGACGCTCCGAACGGTGTTGACTACCACTGCTTCACCCCCGCAACCAACGACACTTACGTTGCAGCAAACACCGACCTCGGTGCAGCTGAACCGGACTTCTCCGTTTACTGGGTTGGCTCCGGCGCATACCAGGCTTACCGTTATGTAAACATCAACGGTGAACACGGTGACGTAGGCGAAATCGAACTTTACGGTGTTCCCGCAGCAGCTACCGCAGCTCCGGCAGCTCCCGCAGCTGAAGCTACCACCACCACCGAAGCTCCCGCAGCAGCTACCGAAGTAATCGCTATCGAAGCAGTTGCTCAGGACTACCCGTCCATGGATCTCGTTGCCAACAACGGCGCATCCTACGCAACTCTCGAAGAAGCAGCAGCTTCTCTCGGCAAGACCCCGATCACCGGCTACACCTTCATCTCCGGTACCAACGGCAACGGCAACGAAGGTCCTGAAATGCTCTGGGACAACGACACCGCTACCAAGTTCTGCACCAGCGAATTCCCGACCATCACCATCGCAGCAGCTGACGGTGAATACGCAATCGACGGTATCATCATGGCTACCGCGAACGACAACTCCTCCTACAACAACCGTTCTCCTTATGAATGGGCTGTTTACGGCTCCAACGACGGTGCTACCTGGACCGCTCTCGCATACGGTGACGACTACTTCTTCGAAGAAGTTGACTTCACCTACTTCGCAGCTCCTCTGACCACCGAAGGTTCCTACAAGTACTTCCAGTTCCAGTCTGAAGGCGCTCTCTCCGGCTGCTTCCAGGTTTCCGAACTCGTACTCACCGGTACCAAGGTTGAAACTGCAGCTCCCGTAGTTGAAGAAGCTCCGGTTGTTGAAGAACCTGTGGTTGAAGAACCCGTAGTAGAAGAACCCGTTGTAGAAGAACCCGTAGTTGAAGAAGTTGTTGAAGAAGTTGTAGTTGAAGAACCTGTAGTTGAAGAAGAAGCAGCAGTTGAAGAAACTGTTGAAGAAGAAGCAGCTCAGACCTTCGACTTCGGCGTAATCGCAGCAGTTGCAGCTCTCGTTTCCGCAGCAGGCTACGCTCTCTCCAAGAAGAGATAAGTTTGTTCTTTGAATGATTTTGAATGTTTTGAATAATTGAAAAGAGCCCAAGAACCCGGATTTATCCGGGTTCTTTTCTTTGATTTTTGTCAGAATTTTTTTCGCGTGATTTTAAACTGTATTAATTTATCGTTTTTTATGTGAAGTGGAATGTTAGTTTTTTTAACCTACTTGCTTTTTTACATTTTTTCTGATATAATATGAACGTATTGGAGCGAAAAATGTCTTTTGGACATTTTTTGTTTTAGTGCAATTCAAAACATTCAATTTCATTTGGAGGCCAAAAATGAAAAAGCTCTTCAGCGCGCTTCTCGCGGCAGCTCTTGTAGCAGCTTCCGCGATCAGCGCAAGTGCGGGTATGTTCATTTTCGACAGCTCTGACAGTGAATACTGGGATGCTGCACTCAACATGCTCGACAAGACTCAGAAGGTGTTCTGGATGGAAGACGGCGCTGCTGCCGACTGGTCCATCAGCGTTGACGCAAACAGCGTTGAATATGACACCAACAAGCTCTCTAACCTCGAATCCGGCTGGTACGAAATCGTTCTCTGCGACCTCGGCACCAACCCCGAATGGTTCCCGGCAGACGTAGCGGGCAAGGTTGCTCTCACCCTCCGCGGTGACTCCACCTTCACCGTTAAGTCCACCAACGCTCTCGATGCAGGCGCAGTCGCTTGTCTCGTAGGCAACAACTGCCGCGATGAAGAACTCATCGACGAAGAAGGCAACGTTACCACTGGTACCTACCAGGTAACCAACATGTCCGTAGAATACGAAACCCTTCCGATGGGCATGATCTCCTCCGACGTAACCGTACGTCTCGTATCCAAGATGACCGGCCTCTCCATGGCTGACACCGTAGCAGCTGTCCGCGAAGTATTCGGCGGCAAGCTCGAACTCGGTCTCGAAGCAAAGAACACCGCATGGATGTTCTTCGGTACCGAAGAAGAATACAAGGCGAACACCACCCGTACCGACGCCAACACCAAGACCGGCGCAGGTGCAG
>JAFQFS010000108.1 GCA_017398585.1 Clostridia bacterium | reverse complement strand
GATGCGTCAGCATCCGCACTCCTTGGCTGCCGCCGTTCGTGCTTTGCGTTAGTTGAAACTGTATGTCAGCTGACAGAACTGACAGAAGCGAGGACGGCGACAGCCAAGCCGAGCGGGCAGTTACTCAACGTAGAGGGATTGCTAACGATTGCACGAGATCAAGGTTAGCCTATACGGCGTGGGAAGTCATGGGTCTAAAAGACTTCCTCCGGAAGTCTTATGTGGTCCCTGACTTCCGTCTCCACCCTTCCTCAGAAATTGGATCGCTCACATTTTGTCAGCTGGGACAGACTATACGGCTGCGCACAGACCCATCCAAAATCCCCTAAAAAACTGCAAATTTGTAGTTCCTATATTTTGTAACAGATTAAAGTTCTTTGCCTAAGACACGAAGTGTCTTGTGCTTTCTTTCAAGAAAGCGACCGTTTCCCCCAAACTTTCCCCTTGCAATCGCCCCACCGCTGTACTATAATAAAAGAAAAACCAGAAAAGGAGCATAACCATGTCAGAAGAATACAGAAGAGACGGCGCGGTGAATGTGCTGGCGCTTGGTGTAAAAAATGACGGATCCGAGGACGTGTCGGAGATTGTCAACCGGTATACGAAGGAGAGTGCGCTGTACTTTCCGGCGGGACGGTATAAGGTCAGCCGGCCTCTTGTGATATATAATCCGATTTACGGCGACGGATACGCACGCGGACCGCAGGCAGATGACACGCATACGTGGCTGATTTCCGAAATTCAGCACGACGAGACCGATCCGCTGAAGGAAACCGGCGTTGTCTGCTTCGGCGGCAGCGGACGCTTCACCGTGGAAGACCTCAACATCCGCTGCTGCAGCCATGAGTGCGGCATCTATATCAGTCCCTGCGTGCAGGCAACCGCAACGTTCGTCAATAAAGTCGGCATCTACAATATGCGCGGCTACGGTCTGCTTGCCACCCGCGGCTCCGATAATCCCGGTTTCTCTTCCCGTCCGCTGTTCCTGCAGAATATGACCATCTTCGGTACCGCCGATTATCCCTATCCCTGTGTCGGCATCCAGCTCGACGGCGGCATCGGCGACAACCGCTTTGCGAACATCGAAATCATGGGAACCCGCATCGGCGTCGTACAGGAGGCTTCCTTTGTCTACGCGACCAATATGCACATCTGGACCGGCTGCCTCGGTCAGAAAGACGACGACCACTGGTGGGAAACCACCCGCAGCATCGTCCTCGGAAACGGCGACGCGAATTTCCTCGGCGACAACATCTACGTCGATACCAGTTATGTCCTCATCGAATTCCGCTCCCCCCGCAATATGCTCTCCATTAATAATTTCATGTCGTGGGAGGACGGCTCCATCCGCGGATGCACCAAGCGGAACGCGAAACTCTTCGGCATCCCCGAAGGCATGACCGGGTATCCGAACATCAACCTAACGAACGGGCTCATCTTCGTCAGCGGCGACAACGATAACCCCGGCCGGCTCTGCGACATCACCGCACCGTCCCCAAACGCTCGCATCGAAAATGTCCGCATCCTCAGCAATTACAAACCGGATGCCGACACGTGGAGACGCCATTCCTTCCTCCGCTGCGATACTCCCGCCTATGCCGGGATCGTTATGCCTTCCGATGAAGATCAGTACGTCCGCATTGCCGCCATCGTCACCGAAGCGAACGGTACCTGCGAGCTGATTTATACCGCCGACAACGGCGACCGCGCCGACTTTACCCTTGCCACCAAAGGCGAAGTCACAAAGATCCGCATGAAAAAGGGCATCTTCTGCGACGCGGATTTCTACGCGAAGATCGACGCGCAGTTCTGTTCCCTCTATGTCCGCGTCCCCGCGGGAAGCCCCGAACTTCACTATAATATAAAAACCGTCTGCGCGAGTGAATGTTACTTCCCGCTCGACCTCGGTCTGCTGAAAAATCATTCCGATTTCTCCGCGAAAACAGAAATTCTTGACAACGCCGACAATCTTTACGAACTCATGGAGGATACTGTATGCTGACAAAAAACGAAGTACGGGCTGCCATCCGTTTCCAGAATCCGCCCCGTCCGCCGCGTGCGTTCACCAAATGGTGGGGCGAAGGTCTCGGCGAACAGTACGGCGCGGAACTCTCCCGCTTCGACAAATACGAAGAGGACGTTGTTGTCGTCCCCTTCCCCTGCCCCTCGTTCACACCCCGTGACGACGGATTCTACTGGCGCCTGCCCGCCGTTGACCGTACAAAGAAAGTCGGCCACGATGCAAACGCCGCCCTGCCCGACTGGGACGACCTCCCCGCACTCCTCGAAAATCTCCCCGATACCGACGCGCCCGGTCTGTTCGACCATGCCAAGCGCATCGCCGACGCCGCACATGCCGAGGGAAAGTACGTCCTTATCCATCACTGGTCGCTCATGTACGAACGGATCTGGAATTTCCGTGGGATGGAAAACCTGCTGATGGACTACTACGACTATCCGGACGAAGTCCACGCTCTGCACCGCGCCGTCGCGGATACGGAAAACAAGCTCCTGCTCCGCGCCGTCCGCGAGCTGAAGCCGGACGGCTATATGATCAGCGACGACCTCGGCGGACAGAAGGCGCTCATGATGAGCCCCGCAACGTTCCGCGAGTTCATCAAGCCCTACTATATGGAAACATGGGGTATCGCGAAGGAAAACGATGTCGACGTATGGCTCCACACCTGCGGCAGCATCACCGAGATCATCGGCGACCTGATCGAATGCGGACTGTCCGTCCTGCATCCGATCCAGAAGCACACGATGGACTGGGACAAGGTTGCCGCAGACTGGAAGGGCAAGATCGCGTTCTGGGTCGGCATGGACGTGCAGGACACGCTCATCAACGGTTCCCCGGAAGATGTACGGCGCGAAGTCCGTCTCATGCGCGACACGTTTGACTCTCCGGAAGGCGGATTCCTCTACGCCGCCGGAAACGGCATCGTCGGAGGCACGCCGATCGAGAACATTGAGGCGTTCCTTGACGAGATTCTGACGTACAAAAACAACTGAACATGAAAAACGCCCACCATGCGGTGAGCGTTTTTGTATATCCGTCAATTACTTAACGATAACGGAGGTAACGTGGGGCTGAGCGCCTTCGTACCAGTAGAGGAAGCCTTCGATATCGATGGTATCGCCGATGTTGAGACCCTTGACTGCGTTGTAAACGTCGGTGGTTTCGTTGCAGAGATAGTATTCAACAACGAAGGTATAGGTGTTGCCGCCGATGGAAGCGTTGAAGTAGAGGTCGCTGTCAGTGCCTTCCTGACCGGAACCGTCCCAGTTGTAGAGGAACGCTGCTTCGTTGCCGTTTGCGTCGGTGGACGCTTCAACGGTCAGACCGTTGAATGCAACGAGCTTGTTCTGGTGGTTGATGAGTTCTTCGGTGCCGAGAAGAGCGGTAGCGTCCATAGCTTCAGCAACATAATTGCCGTCCATGATTTCGTAGGTAGCGTCGATGATTTCAACTTCGCCTGCCCATGCGGTCTTGTGGCCGGAAACCTTGATCTTGGTGCCGGGAACGAGCTTCGCATAGTCTTCTTCGGACATGGGCATGTTGTAGAGGAAGTAGCCGCCTTCCTTGTCCTGGGTGTAGATGGTAGCCTGGTTGTCCCACCAGCCCTGCTTAGCCTGAACGTAAGTTTCAACAACAACGGGGGTTTCGAGTTCTGCTGCTGCGTATTCCGCATAGGTCATAACGCCTTCGGACTTTACGTCAGCTGCGGTGTCTTCGCCGCCGGAGCAGCTTACTGCAGCGAACATCATCATCGCTGCCATAGCGAGAGCGAGAATCTTCTTCATTTTTAATTTTCTCCTTGATTTTTAGAAGTCGTTCAAAGAACGTACATAATAATTATACTCCAAATTGCGGAGATGTCAATATCCGGAAATTATGTTTTCCTGTCAAAAAATCCGTGAGGTATGTGGATTTTTCACAAGAAATCCGCAGGTTCTGCCGGAATCACTTCTTCCGTTTTTTCAGGATTCCCCATCCGACGTACGCAAGGATCAGCACCCACGTACCGCCGAGTGCCGTCAGCAGAGCCACGGACGTTCCCGGAAGCGGACCGAGATCGGCTTTTCCGGAAGCGACGGAAGAACTCAGATTGTCAAGCCGGTACAGGGACGTGATGTCCGCGTACAGCTTTTCCATGTACGCGTCGTCCACGGTCTCTTTCCGGCGGATGGATTTCGTCACGTTCTCGATCAGCTGTCCCGCCGCACTGCGGAGGGATGCCGAACCGTTGAAGACCGGCGTGACGAACGTGTCGTCCGTGTGGGCGAGCAGGAGCTTCGCCGCGTCGAGCTTGACGCTGTAGTAATGTTCGTTGTCCTCGCCGCTGCGGGAGAGGTAGTCCTGATATTCGTCGGAATTCTGCGCCTTCGAGGTCACGGGAACGTACCCTTCCGTACCGGAATACGCGATCTGCACCTCGTTGCTCAGCAGATACTGCATGAACAGCCACGACGCCAGCACTTCCTGCGGATCGCCCTTGTTGAAAATGCAGACGGACGGTCCCTGCGAAATCATCTGCGGATTGTCCGGGTCAAACTGCGGGATCGCACGCACGGCGGTCTCGAACCGGACGAGGTTTTCCTCGCTGATGTCGGAGAGCGGCGCGTCTGTGCCCATCCAGGTCGCTCCCGCCGTGGAGTCAACGGCGAAGATGCACTGACCGGCGTTGAGGAAGTTTGCGGGGTAGCTGGAGATCTTGAACGTCGTGAACGCCTCGGTCGCCGCATGTTCCGCGACGGTGTAGAGGAGTTCCTCCGTGGTATCGTTGAAAATGAGGATGTCGCCCGCGTCGGTGGAGTAATCCGCACCGCGCTGACGGAGCATCTGGATCATCATGTTGTCCGTGGACTTATAGATGAACGGTAGCATGACGTTCTGACCATTGATTCTGAATGTACCGTCCGCGTTTTTTTCCGTCGCGGCTTCGGCAACTTCCCAGACGAAGTCCCATGTCAGCACATCGGGCAAAGTGAAGCCGAGCGCTTCCACGTAGGTCTTGTTGATGTAGCACGCCTCCGTCGAGCGCATGAACGGAAGGGCGTAATGTTCGCCGTCGATCACACATTCTTCAAGGAACTGCGGGACAATCTCGTCCGCCGTCGGGGAATCAAAGCGGACATCGCTTCCGCCGAGACCGTACTTCGCGTCGGCAAACAGTTCATCCAGCGGAACGACCACGTTCGTACCGGTGCGGTACGTCGCGATGTGGTCGGGGTAGGTGATGCAGACGTTCGGCGTGGTGTTTGTCGAAATGTTCGTGATGACGTCGTTGTAGATGCGGCTGTAGTCCGTGTACAGGCGGAGGTTGACCGTGACGTTCGGATAGAGGGTCTGGAAATCCTCGATCGCCTGTCCGTAGATCTCGGTCTGGGTCTTGTTGGTGTCGTTTTTCGCCCAGAACGTGATCTCATAATTGCGGGACGTATCGAATTCCTCCGGAATCACGAAGGGATCCATCCCGCGCGAACCGTGGCATCCGGTGAGCAGCACGGGCAGCGCGACGGCGGCAGACATCAGAAGAGCGGTGAATTTTTTCGTGAAACTCATCCCTTGGTACCTCCTCTCGCGACACCTTCCATGATCTTCTTGCGGAAAATGAGGAACAGCACGATCAGCGGAACGGAAATGACAACGACCGCCGCCATCATCGCGGGGATGTTCTCACGTCCGAAGCCGTTTTCGCGGATCTCCTGAATCCCGTTTGAAACAAGATAGTACGCCGGATCGTCGGTGACGAGGCGCGGCCAGACATAGGAATTCCAGCATTCGATGACCTTCAGGATGGTGACGGTGATGATCGTCGGTTTGCAGATCGGGAGCATCACGCGGAGAAGGTATTTGAGGTCGGACGTGCCGTCCACCTTCGCGGCGTAGTAGAGTTCATCGGGGATCTGCGCGAAATTTTCCTTCAGCAGGTAAATGTAGAACACCGACGTAACCGACGGCAGGATCAGCCCGAGGAAGGTGTTGCGCATATCGAGATTGGTGATGGTCGTGTAGTTCGTGATGATGACCAGTTCGTTCGGAATCATCATGAGAGACAGGAACAGCGTGAACAGCGCATTTTTGCCGCGGAAGTTCAATCTCGCGAACGCAAACGCCGCCGGCACGATCACGATAAGCATGATCGCTGTCGTTGCGACAGTGAAAATGAGCGTGTTCAGGAAATACTGCCCGAGCGGAACGGTTGTGAACGCGTCGACGTAGTTCTGCAGGGTCGGGGACAATGTGAAGAACTTCGGAATGTACTCGGAGTTGTAGGAACCGTAGCTTTTCACGGATGTCAGCAGCATCCAGTAGAACGGGAACAGCACCATGACCGCCCAGAACGTCAGGAACGTGTAAACGATGACGTTTTTGACCGTCGTGCGGGTACGGGCGGCCTTTTCGATTTTTTCGTAATTCATTTTATATTCCTTTAAATATTCTCGGGGAAAACTTTTTTGAAAAAAAGTTTTCCCCGAACCCCTTTCAAAAAACTTTAATCTATTGGAATTTTTATTG
>JAFQFS010000003.1 GCA_017398585.1 Clostridia bacterium | reverse complement strand
CGCAAGACCGCTCGCAACGATGCTCACCGCAAGCATGGACACCAACGATTTCTTCACCGAAGCACATCCGAAGCTCCGTCCGGTCGAATCCCCGACCGCCGGCATCTTCCTCTCCGGCGCGTGCCAGGGACCGAAGGATATTCCGGAAACCGTCTCCCAGGCGGGCGCGGCTGCGGCAAAGGTTATCGGACTTCTCGCAAAGAACAAGCTCACCTGCAACCCGTGCGTGGCACATTCCGACGAACTCCTCTGCAACGGATGTTCCCAGTGTACCAACGTCTGCCCGTACGGCGCGATCACATATATGGAAAAGGAATTCGTGATGCCCGACCGTTCGAAGAAGATGCGGCGCGTGGCGTCGGTTAACCCGGCGGTCTGCCAGGGATGCGGCGCGTGCACCGTCACCTGCCCGTCCGGTGCAATGGACCTTCACGGCTTCTCCAACAGACAAATCATGGCGGAGGTTGACGCGATATGCAAGTAAACGAAACTTTCACTCCCACCATCGTAGCGTTCTGCTGCAACTGGTGTTCCTACGCGGGTGCGGATCTGTCCGGTACCAACCGTTTACAGTATCCGGCGAACGTGAAGATCATCCGCGTTCCCTGCTCCTGCCGTGTCAACCCGATGTTCATCCTCCGTGCGTTCCAGAGAGGCGCGGACGGCGTGATCATCTGCGGATGCCACCCGGGCGACTGCCACTACACCACCGGCAACTACTACGCAAGACGTCGTACCACGCTCCTGTTCAGTATGCTTGACTACCTCGGCATCGAACGGAACCGTACGAGACTCGAATGGGTTTCCGCAGCGGAAGGCGCGAAGTTTGCCGAAACAATGAACGATTTCGTGGCCCAGATCACCGAACTCGGCCCGAATCGCAGACTGGAGGATCTGAGATGCAGGAAGTAATGAAGAAACGTGCAGTAGAACTGCTCTCCGACGGCACCGTATCCAAGGTTATCGGATGGATGCCCGGCGAATTCTCTTATGATATGACTCCGGCTGTTTTCACGACCGCCGGTGAAATTGAAGAAAACTTTATCTACAACGACTTCTGCGGTGCAAATGTGTCGAAGTACGTCATGAAGGAACAGAAAAAGGACGCGGACGCGAAGATTCTTGTCTTCCTCAAGCCCTGTGATACCTACTCCTTCAACCAGCTCACCGCGGAACACAAGATCAGCCGCGACAACGTATACGTCATCGGCGTCGGCTGCGACGGCATGGCGGACGTGGACAAGATCAAGGCGGCCGGCATCGACGGCATCCTCGGGATCGAAAGCGACGGCGACAAATTCATCGTGAAGACCGTTTACGGTGACGAAACCATCGCCAAAGCAGATGCAATGGCAGAACGCTGCCTGTCCTGCAAGTCCAAGAAACTCATGGTTTACGACGAAATCATCGGCGAAGACGGCGAAGTCAACACCGACTGCGGACGTTTTGATATGGTCGCAAAGCTCGAATCCATGACTGCGGACGAACGCTTCGAATTCTGGCGCGGTGAACTCTCCCGCTGCATCCGCTGCAACGCGTGCCGAAACGTATGTCCGGCATGTACCTGCGAACAGTGTGTGTTCGACAACCCGAACTCCGGTATCGCACAGAAGGCGGCGTCTGACAGCTTTGAAGAAAACATGTTCCACATCATCCGCGCATTCCATGTTGCTGCACGATGCACCGACTGCGGCGAATGTTCCCGCGTATGTCCGGAACGCATCCCGCTCCACCTCCTCAACCGCAAGTTCATCAAGGACATCAACGAACTCTACGGCGACTATCAGGCGGGCGACGACACCGAATCGAAGAACCCGCTGACTTCCTTCACCTTTGACGACGCGGAACCTTCCGTCGTTCATGAAAGGGGGAACGAATGATGCTGTATCTTTCTTCCGATAAGCTTGACCTGTTCCTTGAAAAGGCATCCGAAAAGCTCAACGTCTACGTTCCCGTGGACGACACGAACGGCGGCGCATCCTATAAGAAGTGGAAGCCCGGTACTGCGGTATCGAAAGCTCTCCATACTACCAAAAGCGCGAAGGATTTCTTCTTCCCGCAGACCGAAAATCTTGTCGAATTCAAGATGAGCGGCAAGAACATCGAGATCATCGATCCGCGCCGTGAAACCGAAGATTACGCCGTATTCGGCGTACGCGCGTGCGACGTACGCAGCTTCGGCATCCTCGACAAGGTCTTCCTTTCCGATCCGGTGGACACCTACTACAAAAACAGACGGGAACACGGTCTGATTCTCGGTCTCTCCTGCAATCGTCCTGCCGAAACCTGCTTCTGCGGCACCTTCGGCATCGACGCGGCAGAACCGATGGCGGACGTGGACTTTACCGAAGCCGATAACGGCTACTTCATAGGGGCGAACACCGAAAAGGGTACCGCGTTCATCGAATCCCTCGGTGACATCTTCGAGGACCGCGGCGCGGCTCCGGCTGAAGAAGCAAAGGCGAAGACCCGTGAGATCATGAAGAAGCTCCCGCTTGCAAACCTCACCACCGACGGTTTCGGCGGTGACAAGCTCGACGAACTGTTCGACGCAGCCGGATGGGCAGATCTCTCCGAAGCGTGCATTGCCTGCGGTACCTGTACCTTCGTCTGCCCGACCTGCCAGTGCTACGATATCAAGGACTACGACACCGGTCACGGCATCTGCCGTTTCCGCTGCTGGGACTCCTGCATGTACTCCGACTTCACCAAGATGGCGCACGGCAACCCTCGTCTGACCCAGAAGGAACGCTTCCGTCAGCGCTTTATGCACAAGCTCGTTTACTTCCCGTCCAACAACGACGGTGAATTCGGCTGTGTCGGCTGCGGACGTTGTCTGGCATCCTGTCCGATTAATATGAATATTGTCAAAGTAATGAAGAAACTCGCAAAGGAGGACAGCGGAAAATGACAAACGAAACCCTGATCCCCTACCTCGGCGTGGTCACCGATATCCGGATCGACACCCCCGATGTAAAGACCTTCCGCGTGCTCACTCCGGACGGTGTAAAGCCTTTTGACCACATGCCCGGTCAGTGCGCGATGCTGTCCATCCCCGGTGTCGGTGAGGCGATGTTCTCTATCACATCCTCCCCGACCAACAAGGATTACATGGAATTCTCCATCAAAAAGTGCGGCTGTCTGACCGACTGGCTCCATATGATGGACGTCGGTCAGCAGATCACCATCCGCGGTCCGTACGGCAAGCCGTTCCCGGTGGAAACCGAACTGAAGGGCAAGGATCTCCTGTTCATCGCCGGCGGTATCGGTCTTGCACCGCTCCGCTCGGTCATCAACTACGTCCGCGACAACCGCGCGAACTACGGCAGCGTACAGATCGTGTACGGCGCACGTTCCAAGGACGACCTCGTGGACTACAACGAGATCATCAACGAATGGATGACGGATGACGGCGTGGAAGTGAACCTCACCATCGACCGCGAACAGGAAGGTTGGGACGGTCACGTCGGCTTTATCCCGAACTTCGTGAAGGAACTGAACCCCGACCTGAAGAAGACCGTTCTCATGTGCGGCCCGCCGGTCATGATCAAGTTTACCCTGCAGGGGCTCATGGAGCTCGGTTTTGAAAAAACGCAGGTGTATACGACGATGGAACTGAAGATGAAGTGCGGCGTCGGCAAGTGCGGCCGCTGCAACATCGGCGACAAGTACGTCTGCAAGGACGGTCCTGTGTTCCGTTTCGACGAACTCGACGAACTCCCGGACGAATATTAAGGGAAGGGGAGTTCTTGGGGAAGGAACTTTTTGAAAAAAGTTCCTTCCCCAAACCCCATCTTCAAAAACTTTCAGACAGACAAAAGAAAATATATGGAGAAACTATATATGGAAAACATGGTAAATATATTCCTGTTCGGTAAGAAGTACGCAGTACCTGCCAATCTTACCATCATGGGTGCGATGGAATACGCGGGTTACCAGCTCGTACGCGGATGCGGCTGCCGGAACGGTTTCTGCGGCGCGTGCGCGACCATCTACCGCATTGCGGGCGACCGTGAACTGAAGGTATGTCTTGCGTGCCAGACCAAGGTCGAAGACAATATGTACATCGCAACGCTCCCGTTCTTCCCGCTGGTCAAGCAGGTTTATGACGTCGAAAAGATCTCCCAGAGCGAAGCGGTCATGATGCAGCTTTATCCGGAAATCTACGCGTGTGTCGGCTGCAACGCCTGCACGAAGGCTTGTACGCAGGGTCTGAACGTCATGCAGTACATCGCTTATGCACAGCGCGGTGATTTTGAAGCGTGCGCGGAAGAATCCTTCGACTGCGTCATGTGCGGCGTCTGCTCGTCCAGATGTCCGGCAGGCATTTCCCATCCGCAGGTTGCAATGCTCGCAAGACGTATCAACGGCAAGTACCTCGCGCCGAAGACCGAACACCTCGAAAACCGAGTCAAGGAAATCAAGGACGGTACCTTCGAAGAACTTCTGGAAGCCCTGATGCAGAAGCCGGTTTCCGAAATGAAGGAACTCTACAATAACAGAGAAATCGAAAAGTAAGGAGGGCACGGCAATGGTAGAAAAGAGAACAGCAATCTATACCGAAGAAATGCTCGAATCCATGAAGAAGGTGGAAGCTGCAAGAGCGGCAAACGCCGAATTCGAGCCGCGCAGAATGACTGCGGAAGAAAAAGAAACCCTCCTCGCAACCTATCATCCGGACTACAAGCAGAGCGAATTCCGCGTTCTGGAAATCGGCGTGAACAAGGGCGAAAAGGTGCCGACCGAACTCGCGGCACTTCTTCAGGCAAACAGCAGAATTACCGCGGATCAGGTTGACCTCAACAAGATCGACTACGACGTGGACGTTCTGATCATCGGCGGCGGCGGTGCGGGTGCATCTGCAGCCATCGAAGCGCACAAGAACGGCGCGAACGTCATGATCGTGACCAAGCTCCGCATCGGTGACGCGAATACGATGATGGCGGAAGGCGGCATTCAGGCAGCGGACAAGCCGAACGACAGCCCGGCAATCCACTATCTCGACGCGTTCGGCGGCGGTCACTTCGCGGCAAAGCCGGAACTTCTGAAGAAGCTCGTATGCGATGCTCCCGAAGCCATCCAGTGGCTGAACGACCTGGGCGTGGAATTCGACAAGATGCCCGACGGCACCATGGTAACAACCCACGGCGGCGGTACCTCCAGAAAGAGAATGCACGCGGCGAAGGACTACTCCGGCGCGGAAATCATGAGAACTCTCCGTGACGAAGTGCTGAACCGTCAGATTCCCGTGGTGGACTTCACCTCCGCGGTCGAACTCATCCTCGACGAAAACGGCAAGTGCGCAGGTGCGGTTCTGATGAACATGGAAACCCGCGAACTTCTCGTTGCACGTGCAAAGACCGTAATCCTCGCGACCGGCGGTGCGGGCAGACTGCACTATCAGGGCTTCCCGACTTCGAACCACTACGGCGCAACCGCGGACGGTCTCGTTCTCGGCTACCGTGTCGGCGCGAAGCTCCTGTACGCAGATACTCTTCAGTACCATCCGACCGGCGCAGCGTTCCCGGAACAGATTTACGGCGCGCTCGTAACCGAAAAGGTACGTTCTCTCGGCGCGAAGCTCGTCAACAAGAACGGCGAAGTCTTCATGCATCCGCTGGAAACCCGTGACGTATCGGCGGCATCCATCATCCGCGAATGCACCGCGCGTGACAACGGTCTGGCAACCTCCGACGGTCTCGGTCTGTGGCTTGACACTCCGATGATCGAACTCAAGGGCGGCGAAGGCACGATCGAAAAGAGAATCCCCGCGATGATGCGCATGTTCGGCAAATACGGCATCGACATCCGCAAGGAACCGATCCTCGTTTACCCGACGCTCCACTACCAGAACGGCGGTCTCGACATTGCTGCAGACGGTATGACCGGTGTGGAAAATCTGTATGCGGCAGGCGAAGTTGTCGGCGGTATCCACGGACGCAACCGTCTGATGGGCAACTCTCTGCTTGACATCATTGTATTCGGCAGAAACGCAGGTCAGCAGGCATCCGAAAAGGCGAAGTCCACCGAAGTCGGTGCGCTGACGCTTGACCATATCGCCAAGTTCGCGGCAGAAGCAGCGGAAGCCGGTATCGCAACGGAAGTTGTATCTCCGAAGCTGCTGCCTGTTTACGATCACGGCAACAAAAACGTCGTGAAGGAAGCGTTCTGATGAAGCATAGATAAGGTTAATTCATAAAGAAGGGAAATCCCGGAACGAACGGGATTTCCCTTTGGTTTTGTATTGATTTTTGCGGTACGGTGTGGTATAATAACCTCATCAAACCAAGCGGAGTTTATGTTATGGCACAGAAAAACAAAGTTAGTTTTACCGTTCGGATCGATGAAGACCTGTACAAGAAGTTTCTCGCGGTTGCGGCGGCGGAAGGTCGGGACGAAAATAACCACATCCTGCATCTGATCCGCACAAATGCGGCGTATCACGAGAGAATTCACGGCAAGATCGACATTTCGAAGGTAAAGCTTCCGGAACCGGAAGCTCCGGAAACCAAGGAATAATCGGAGGACAACATGGCAGAAAAAAGCAAGTTTTTTGATGAATTCAAAAAATTCATCGCGCGCGGCAACGTAATCGACATGGCAGTCGGTGTTGTTGTCGGTTCGGCGTTCACGGCGATCGTGAACCAGCTCGTACAGGGCATCATCAACCCCTGCATCGGCAAGCTCTTCGGTGACATCAATCTGGCCGACTACAAGGTCGTTCTCACTGCCGCCACCGAAGAAACCCCCGAAGTGGCGATCCTCTACGGTTCGTTCATTCAGGCGATCATCAACTTCCTTCTCGTTGCGTTCAGCGTATTCATCATGGTACGTGCGATCAACCGTGTCAAGGATGCGATGGCCAGAAAGCAGAAGGAAGAAGAAGAGGCAGCGGCAAAGGCAGCAGAAGCGGCAAAAGAACCCGAAGCTCCGCCGGAACCCTCCGAAGAAATCCTCCTCCTCCGCGAAATCCGCGATTCGCTTAAGAAGTAAAGTTTCCGGGGAGGGAATTTTTCTCAAAAAGTCCCTCCCCGGACCCCTCTTCAAAAACTTTAAAACTGAGAATATAGACAAAGAAAGTGCAGATCTGAAATACTGAAACGGCTGTAAAGTTTACAGAAGTTACGGTACTCCAAATCTGCACTTTCTTTGTACTATCTTATAGTTTTAAAGTTTTTGGAAAAGGGTTCGGGAAAAACCTTTTTTCAAAAAGGTTTTTCCCGAGGAAAATCAATTGAATCTTCCCGACTCCATCGCGGCGCGGTGGCAGGTTTTGTTGCCGGCGAGGATGGAGCAGGGCTTGTCGAGGGTGACGGGTGAGCCGTCGAACTGGGTGATGACGCCGCCGGCTTCTTCGATGATGAGGGAGCCTGCCGCGAAGTCCCACGGGGAGAGGCGGTATTCGAAGAAGATGTCAACTGCGCCCGATGCGACGGTGCAGAGGTCGAGCGCGGCGGAGCCGGAGCGGCGGATATCGCGGGTGTTCATGAACAGCCACTTGGCGCGCTCGAAGGTGATGTCACCCAGCTCTTCGCGATAGTAGGGGGACGTACCGAAGCAGGCGAGTGCATCGTGCAGACCGCGTTCGGAAACGCGGATCGGCGTTACGGTGCCGTTTGCATACTCGACAAAGGCGCCCTTGCCGCGTTCCGCGAAGTAGAGCAGGTTCTGATACGGATTGTAGATCGCGCCGTAGACGACCCGTCCGCCGTCCGTGATGCCCACGGAGATCGCGCTGGTCCGGTAGTTGTGAATGAAGTTGGTCGTGCCGTCGATCGGGTCGATGATAAAGCAGACCTTCGTCGCGAGGGCTTCCATATGGTTGTCGTCCGACTCCTCGCCGATGATCACCGCGTCTGGAAGACGCTCGCCGATTTCCTTGTAGAGGAAGTTCTGCACCGCAACGTCGTACGCTGTCACGAAGTTCGCGTCGCCCGACTTGCTGTCGATGCTGTTGTCAATGTCGTGCGCGGACAGCATGATTTTTGCAGCTTCGCGCATGAGTTCCGGAATAAATCTGTACATGACTTTTTTCTCCAAATTTCTAACGTTTCCTGAATGGTTTGATCCCGCCGTAATCGGTGACACGCCCGCCGGACAGTGACACGAGCCGGTAGCCCGACAATGCCAGCTGATCCGCACACGGGAGTGTGTCCGCGTTTCCGTATAGATAGATCACGCCGTCGTGAAAGCCGCCCGCTCCGCCGAGGAAGCCGCTGTCGTAGCCTGGAAGGGCAATTCCGCCTTCTCCGAGCAGAATACACGGGATCCCTGCGCTGTCCAGGGATTTTTTGATGCCGCGGTCGAAGGTCCGTACCGCATCGCTGCAGGAAAGGCAGGAGCAGCCTGCGTAACCCTGTTTCACCGGAATGATCCGGTATCCGCGTTTTTCCGCAAAATCAAGCAGAGCGCGGCAGGCGGCGTCCGGACGGCAGATCACCGCGTCCCGCCATACAGCGACGTTGAACGCCACATCGTTCGGATAGCGTTCGTTCCGGTTCACACTCACCGGACAGACGGTCAGACCGCCGAGAGATGCGATTCGGTCAATTCCTGCTGTGTTTCTGGCGTAATACCGTGCGGACAGGAACATACAGCCGTCCAGCACGGCGAAGATCATGTCGGGGTGACATGCTACGGGAGCTGCCAGCTCGTCGTCCGGCGGCAGCGGAATCACGTCGTCGAACGACTGACGCAGGTTTTCACGCATTTCCTCCGGCACATCCTGCGAGATGACGCAGAACGACGGCGTCACGGCTTGATCGCGCCGTCCGTTTCGATGATGTCCGCGCCGTATTCCACGGCTGCTGCGAGTTCTTCGGCGCGGCGGAGGAGCCAGATGCCGACCTCAAAGCCGAGCGCGTGGATTTCGTCCACATATTCCTTCGATGCGCGGCGGATCCTGTCTGATACCCACGAAGTCAAGTCGCACGGGAAGGGGATCCAGACGGTCGTGCGGTGACCGGAGGAAACGGCTTTCAGCGCGGCGGCGTTTGCGTCGTCGATCACGCCGTCGTAGTGGAACTCGGCTTCCGGGAATCGTGCAGCGACCTCCTCAAAGGACGAAACGTTCCCGCAGGTGAAGCCAATGAGATTGCCCATGTCCGCTTCCTCGATCTGACGGTAGAGCAGTTCACGGCGTTCGGGAGTGAAGCGTTCATAGCAGTTATCGATTTTGAGCGGGATTCCGGCGTTTTTCGCAAAAGCGAGAACGTCCGTGAACAGTGGGATCTGCGTGCCCCGGAAGGCTTCGCTTTTCCACAGGCCGTAGTCGAGCGCACGGGCTTCGTCAAACGTCAGCTCCGCGATCTTACGGTTTTCGGCGGGGGAGCCGTCAGGATTGCGTCCGGTGCGTCCGACGGAACTGTCATGCAGGACGACACATTGGTCATCGGACGTGAACTTGAGGTCAAGTTCGATCATGTCGTAGCCCTGATAGACCGCCGCTTCAAAGGCGGGCAGGGTGTTTTCCGGCGCGTCCGTTCCCACGCCGCGGTGAGCTTCGATGCGGATGTTTGCCATGTGATACCTCCATTGAATGGGGAAAACCCCGGTAAAACGTCAAAAACCCCCTGCGTATGAGGGAGTTTTAGGTGACATATTCGTTTGTGAAAACCTTACGCGCGGTTGATCTTACCGGAACGCAGGCAGCGGGAGCATACGCTTACGGTGGTGTGAGTACCGTCAACGACAGCCTTTACCTTGCGGATATTCGGTTTCCACATTCTGTTAGTCTTACGATGGGAATGGGAGTCGTTATGACCAAAGGTAACGCCCTTTCCGCAGATGCAGCACTTTGCCATTTTAAATATACCTCCGTCTATGGAATCTTTAGACAAGTCAACGGTAATTATTATATCACAGTTGAATTGAAAATGCAATACCTCAATTGATTTTTATTCGCCAAAAACGCAACTTTTTTACGGAAATTTTTGTGGAATTTGGTGTGGGAAACCTGTGGAAAACTCAAATTTTACTTTTTTATAACTTTTTTACGAATCGTTCCATGCGGTCGAGCGCCTTTGCAATGTGCTCGACGGAATAGGCGTAGGAGATCCGTGCGAAGCCTTCGCCGCAGTCGCCGAACGCGGTGCCGGGGACGATCGCAACTTTTTCTTCCTGCAGAAGACGTTCACAGAATTCCTCGGATGTCAGACCGAACTTCGAAATGTTCGGGTAAACGTAGAATGCGCCTTCCGGATCGAAGCATTCGATGCCGATGGAGCGGAGACCGCCGACGATGTAGCGCCGTCTGCGGTTGTATTCCTTGCGCATCATGGCGACATCGGGGTCGCCGTTCCGCATCGCCTCTACCGCTGCGTACTGCGAGGTCGTGGGAGCGCACATGATCGCGTACTGGTGGATCTTGAGCATCTGCTTCGTGATCTCCGGCGGAGCGAGGGTGTAGCCGAGACGCCAGCCGGTCATCGCGTAGGTCTTCGAGAAGCCGCTGGCGATGATCGTGCGTTCACGCATGCCGTCGAGGGAAGCGATCGAAACGTGTTCGCGTCCGTAGGTCAGCTCGCAGTAGATTTCGTCGGAGAGAATCATGATGTCCGTGCCGCGAAGAACTTCCGCGATCTCTTCCAGATCTTCGCTGGTCATGATCGCGCCGGTCGGGTTGTTCGGGTAGGGCAGGACGAGCAGCTTCGTTTTGTCGGTGATGACGCTCTTTAATTCTTCCGCTGTCAGCTTGAACTTGTTTTCCTCTTTTGTGTTGAGGTAAACCGGCTTGCCGCCTGCCAGTTCGCAGATCGGACCGTAGCAGACAAACGCGGGCTGGGGAACGATTACCTCGTCGCCCGGATTGATGAGCGCGCGTATCGCGATGTCGATGGCCTCGCTGCCGCCAACGGTGACGATCACTTCGGATTTCGGATCGTAGGTGAGGTCGTAGCGGCGGTTCATGTAGGAGGAAATTTCCTGACGGAGCTCGAGTGTGCCGCTGTTGGAGGTGTAGTAGGTCTTGCCGTTTTCGAGGGATTCGATGGCGGCAACGCGGATGTGCCACGGAGTAATAAAGTCCGGCTGACCGACGGTCAGGGCGACGACGCCCTGCATGTTTTCGAGGAGGTCAAAGAACTTCCGGATGCCGGAAGGCTTGATGTCCTGTACGGTGCTTGAGAGAATACGGGAATAGTCCATTACATCATCATTCCTCTCTCGTCAACGGGGGTAACGCCGTAGACCACGCCGTTGTCCTTGTACTTGCGGAGAACAAAGTGGGTCGCAGTGGAAAGAACGCCGTCAATGGGGGCGAGACGTTCGGCAACGAAGAGCGCGACTTCACGCATGGTTTTGCCCTTGATGGAAACCGAGAGGTCGTAGCCGCCGGACATGAGGTAGACGGACTCGACTTCCGGATAATTGTAAATCTTCTGCGCGACGCGGTCGTAGCCGTGTTCCCGCTGAGGCGTGATTTTGATTTCGATAATGGCGGAAACGGTTTCCTCAGCGTCGGTTTTGTCCCAGTCGATGATGGTCTGGTAGCCGAGGATGACGCCGGCGTTTTCATAATCTTCAATGATGGTCTTGATGTCGCCGACCTCCTTGTCGAGCATGAGCGCGAGCGATTCGGGGGAAAGACGTGCATCGTTTTCGAGCAGTTTCAGTAATTCGTTCATAGTGACTCCTTTTCGGGGATTCCTGGGGAAGAAACTTTTTGAAAAAAGTTTCTTCCCCAGACCCCATCTTCAAAAACTTTTTATACGATATGAATTGACAAAGCCGGGTGCTGATTCGGCGTACCGGACCGGCTGTGCAGTCATAAAATTCAATTTACTGACTATCCGCACTCACTTTGTCATTCTTTTCAGATTGAAATTTTTTGGAAGGGGTTTGGGGAAACCTTTATTTCCTGATCTTATCCATAATTTTGTCGATTGACAGACCGTATTTGTCGGCGATATCTCTTGCGTAGCTCTTGCCGTCGGGCTTTGCGCGGCGGATTTTGAAGCTGCGGGAGCCTTCCTGAATGGCTGCGACGAGGTTGTCGATCTTCACGCCGCCCTTCGGCTGGCAGGTCTCGTTGATGCTGTCAACGGACGCCGCAAGGTCGTGCAGGTGGGTGGTGAAGATGCCGCGGCACTTCACCATGGAGAAACCCTGCAGGACTTCTGATGCAATGTATGCGCCTTCATAGGAACCGGTGGAGGACAGAGCTTCGTCGAGAAGGACAAGGCTGTCTTCCGTGACTTCTTCAAAGATCGCGCTCAGGCGGGAGCATTCCTCGCCGAGACGTCCCTTGTCGATGGTGTCTTCGCTGCCGGTCGGGAAGTGGGTGAAAATTTCGTCGCACGGGCTGATGACGCATTCTTCGGCGCAGACAGGAAGACCGAGCTGTGCCATAACGAACGCGATGCCGACCGCGCAGGTGATGACCGACTTACCGCCGCGGTTCGGACCGGTGATGACGTAGATCATGCCGTCTTTGTCGAACGTGAAGTCGTTCGGGATGACGGTGCCGTCGAGCTTCATGGAGACGATAGGGTTGCAGAGCCCCTTCGCCGTGAACGCCTTGTCGGCGATCGGGCGGATGTCGGGATGGCAGAGCGGGCAGCCCTTCGCCTTCAGCTTGAGGAGAAGCTCGGTCGCCTTGGTGACGAACTCGATTTCCGGCATCAGACGGATGAGGAAGTCCGTGTTTTCGAGGACGTAGTGCTGGATGACCTTCTTCCACGAACGGATGGACTGGCGGAAGACGTCGTTGATCGCGCCGTTGAAGGCATTGGCGAGTGCCATCTGCTGGTTGTCGGACTGTCCCTTCTTGAAGGCGACGAGGGGCGCGATGCAGGTGCGTTCGTCGGACTTGAAGTCAAGGCGGAGCATCTTGTCGAGCAGTTCGCCGGACTTGAAGTATTCGTTGTTGATGGAGAGGACGCCCGCACGGTCGGCGCGGAGCTGGGAGTCGAAGTTGACGCCGATGGTGACGCTCTTGATTTCGCGGACGCGCGCGGTCAGCTCCTTGAGCTGTGCGTTGATGTCCTTGTAGTATTCGCTAGCGGTGAGGGTGTTGATGCGTTCGGCGAAACGGCGGAACGCGGTGCTGCGGAACTTCGGCGCGAGCGGGAGCAGATTGTCGCGGAGATGGTCGAGCAGGGAAGTGTAAAGTTCCACTTCCGTGATGCTGTAGAGGTAGGATTCGTTGGAAGCGGCGGAATCGCTGCCCATGCGGCGCAGTTCGGTGATGTCGTTGAGGAACGGGATCATCTTGAGCAGAATATGCGTCAGCTCGGGATTGTTCGTCATGTCCTCGAAGGTATCCTGACGGTAGAGGATGACTTCGGGGTCACAGGTATAGAAGCTTCCGAAGTCGCAGGACTTGAGATCCATGAGAAAGTACAGTTCCAGCTGTTCTGCGGTGATCTGGGAGAGACGCGCAACTTCTTCGCCCATCGAATGACGGCGGAGACTGTCTGCATCGGGATAAAGCAGACTGATGTCCGAGGTATCGATGATTTCGTTTGTTTTGTCAGCCATATATAAACTCCGTTTTGAGTGAGAATTCATTATCCTACCTATTATACTACAGAATAAAGGGGAGAACAAGAGATAATTTATGAATTCTTGCGATGGAGCAGGGGAGTTCGATACACAATACACATGATACACTTCTTTTAAACTCCGTTTCACTTTGGGAGCCGCAGCAAAAGACCCCCGCCGTCACCGGCGGGGCTTGGGATATCCTTCTTAACCTTCTTTTCAGTACCAGTATTCCTCAAGAACCTCCCTCACGATTTCGACCGCACGTCTCGGACGGTGAGGATCGCCGCCGGTCTTGTAGATGTCGCGGAAGGTGAATTCGAGCCGTCCGCCGCGGGATGCCTTCACGGTTTTAATGACGTGCTCCCGCCATCCTTCTTCGTTGAATGCGCCGTCCTCGCTTACGAACAGCGGGGAGGGCTTTCTCTGGAAGATGATATCCCGCTTCCGCAGTTCCTCGCCCATGTATTCTTCGTCGCACCATGGGGAGATGGAGATTTTCGCAAGGTTTTTCATCTTCGAGAGGGACTTTTCCCAGAAGGAATGCACCGGCTCGCAGCAGCCGTAGGAGAGGCGTCCGTAAAGGTCGGAGATCTTTTTGTAGTAGGGGAAGATGAACTCGTCGAACATCTCCGGAGAAATGCCGACGGTCTCCTGCGAGTCCAGGTAACCCCAGACTTCGTTCAGCCTGTGCGGACGATCGAGTTTTCCGGGAAGTTTGTCCGTGAAGGCAAAGGTGCCCTGGGCAACCCAGTTGTTGCCGCAGCAGGAGGTCAGCAGTCCCTTTGCTTCGGCGTTCCGGAAGTGGGTGACATAGTCGTCACTCAGGCGTTTCATCATTTCGTGGAAGTTGTCGGGATTGTCGAGCATCGCGACGAACATGTTCTCCATCCCCATCATGTGGACGAGGAAGCTCGTCGGGCAGCAGTAGAGTCCGGACATCCCCTCTTTGACTTCGAGGATGTCTCCGAAGGTGTCCTCCGCAAGGGCACGGTTCTTCCGGATGCTGTCACCGTCGTATCCCATCGGGGAAGGCTTGATGAAGGAGAGGTCAGAGAGATCCTCCACGACGGGATCGATGTGGAATCCGATGCCGTCGGTGTGGGTTTTCTTCATATTCATGTCAAACGGCTTGATCCAGAAACCGTTCCCGACGAAGAAGTCCCCCGTCACGGCGCGGTCGTCCCCGACCATTTTGTAGTTCTGCATCTCGCTTCCCATCTGCCATTCCAGTCCTCTTGCGTCCGGTGAGGTGCATTTGCAGGAATACTGGAAGCCGGGTGTGCCGACGGTGCCCATTTCGAAGTGGATCATCGGCTGACGGGAGGTGCCGTCGTTGAGGGCAGTCCAGCCCTTCACGCGGGATTTCATCCAGTCGGTCTGACTGAGTTCAAGTTTCTCCTTTGCCATATCGCGGAGAAAGTCGCGTTCCCATTGTTCCATCGTTCTGTCCTTTCATGTTGTTTCGGTGATGTTGAATCCAGTATAGCATAAATCGGTAAGGATTGCAAGAGGAAGGATGCTGCGCCTTGCTCCCCCGGTGAAACGGAGTTTAAAACAAGTGTATCATGTGTATTGTGTATAACGTACTCCGCAAATTCGGACTGTTTCCCTTGACAAAACCGGCGGGATATAGTATGATTATCTTGAATTCCTATGGAAATATCCTCTATTTCACGATCCACGGAGGAAATCCCCCTATGACGAAGAGAAACCGGCATCTCTTTCCCTCCACCGGCACCATGGTCGGCTACCGCAACGGCTACGACTACCGCCACGCTCTGCGTGAGTTCGTCCGTCTGCGCGAAGCCGGTCTCTGCGACGGCGTGGAGCTGATGATGCTTCAATTTTATTACGATAAACTCGAAACCGTCGCGGATGCGGTGAACGCGTCCGGGCTGGTCTCCGTCGATTCGGTGATTCACTGCGAAAAGGAGATCGGTACGATGATCTCCGACGCGGGAGTCCTTTATGCCGACGGGAAACATGACGAAGCGGAAGCCCTGTACCGCGAGGCGTATGCCTTTTACCTCAACAACTGCCGCATGGCGGAGCTGACCGGACTTCATCGGATGGTGCTCCATCTCTGGGGCGGACGTTCGTCCGACGGTCACGTGGACTACAACGCCTCCAGACTCGCGGAACTGTCGGAAACGGCGGCGGAACACGGCGTACGGCTTCTTGTGGAAAACATCCCCTCGAGTCACGGCGATCCGCTTTCAAACTGGAAGCGTCTGCTCCCGCTTCCGGAGAATACGGCGTTTATTTTCGATACCCGTTTCGGCAAACTGCATGAGCAGACGCCCGAAACCCTGACCGATCCGCAGATCACGCCGCACATCGAGCACATCCACATCAGCGATTTCGGCGGGACGTACCGCGATTTTTCCGCCCTCCGTCCGATTCTGCATCCCGGAGAGGGAACGGTGGATTTTGACGAAGTCGCGTCCCTGCTCGACGGCATGAGTTACACCGGCACGGTTACACTTGAGTCCCCCGTCATGCTCGACGGCGGCGAGTACGATATCCCGAAGCTGGAAAACACCCTTTCGTACCTTATAAATATTCTGTAAATATAACCGAAAAGGAGAACAATACGATGAAAACCTTCATGGGCAAGAATTTCCTTCTGAACACCGAGACCGCGAAGATCCTCTACCATACCTACGCGGCGGAACTCCCCATCATCGACTACCACTGCCATGTTCCTCCGCGCGACATCGCTGAAGACAAGCAGTACTCCAACATCACCGAACTCTGGCTCTCCGGCGACCACTACAAGTGGCGCGCTATGAGAAGCTGCGGCGTTGCAGAAAAGTACATCACCGGCGATGCGTCGGACTACGAAAAGTTCAAGGCGTATGCGGCCATCATGCCGACTCTTATCGGCAATCCGCTGTACCACTGGACGCACCTCGAACTGCAGCGTTACTTTGACTGTGACCTCATTCTCTCCGAAAAGACCGCGGATGAGATCTGGAAGCTCACCTCCGAAAAGCTCGCCGACCCGTCGATGAGTGTGCGGAACCTGATCCGTCAGTCCCGTGTTGAGATCGTCTGCACGACGGATGACCCCGCAGATACGCTGGAATACCACAAGGCTCTCGCGGAAGATGACGGCTTCGACGTGCAGGTTCTTCCCGCGTTCCGCCCCGACAAGTGCTTCAACATCAACAAGCCCGGTCTCGCGGACTACTATAAGAAGCTCGGCGCAGCAGCGGGCGTGGAAATCACCGACATTGCCAGCCTCAAGGAAGCCCTCGGCAAGCGGATCGAATTCTTCAATGACATGGGATGCCGCACCGCCGACCACGGTCTTGACGAATTCCCGATGTTCGTGAAGCCGAACGAATATGCCGCAAACAAGGCGCTCGAATGTGCTCTCGCGTCCGACGGCAAGGACGTCACTCCCGAAATGCTGTGCGTTCTCAAGTGCGAAATGCTCCTCTGGCTCGCGGGCGAATATGCGAAGCACGGCTGGGTTATGCAGTTCCACGCGGGCGTTTATCGTAATGCGAACGACCGCATGATGAAGGCGCTCGGTCCCGATACTGGCTTTGATACCATCGGATACACGAACGTGGAAGGCATTCTCCAGCTCATGAACGCCATGGAAAACCGTGATGCGCTCCCGAGAACGATCCTGTATTCGATCGATCCTTCCGCAAACGCAGCAATCGGCGCGGGAATCGGCTGTTTCCAGACATCCGAGGACGGTTTCCCGAAGGTCATGCAGGGCTCCGCGTGGTGGTTCAACGACACGATGGACGGCATGAAGGCGCAGATGAAGCAGCTTGCGAACCTCTCCGCATTCGGCAAGTTCAACGGCATGCTGACCGACTCCCGCAGCTTCACGTCGTACCCGCGTCACGAATACTTCCGCCGCATCCTGTGCGCCCTGATCGGCGAATGGGTCGAGGACGGTCTGTATCCGTTTGATCCGGAAGCACTGGCGACGCTCGTCTGTGACATCTGCTATAACAACACCAAGAATTTCTTCCGCTTCAAGACCAGGTAATATTTACCGGAATCTCCGGCAATCATCATGACTTTCAAAGAAAAATTTATCGGCGACCGGCAGTTCTACCGGACGCTGTTCGTCCTTGTCCTTCCGCTGATCATCCAGCAGGGGATCACCAATTTTGTCAGCCTGCTCGACAATCTCATGGTCGGCGGGCTTGGCACGCATCCGATGAGCGGCGTCTCCATCGTGAACCAGCTTATCTTCGTTTTCAACCTCACCATTTTCGGCGGACTTTCCGGTGCGTCCATCTTCGGAACGCAGTTCTTCGGCGTCGGCGACTGGAAAGGCATGCGCGACACGTTCCGCTTCAAGATGATCTTTTCCGTGATCGTGTCCGTCCTTGCCGTTGTTGTGTTCACGCTTTTCGCGGAACCGCTTCTCATGCTCTTCCTTGAAAACGAGACCAATACCGCCGAAGATATAACGCTCACCCTATCCGCCGCGCAGGATTATTTCCGGATCGCACTGTGGGGACTTCTCCCGTTCGCGGTCGTGCAGGTCTACGCCGGAACGCTCCGCGAGACCGGCGAGACCGTCACACCGATGGTGGGCGGCGTGATCGCCATTCTCATCAATCTGACATTCAACTACCTGCTCATCTACGGTAAGTTCGGATTTCCGGAAATGGGCGTTGCCGGTGCCGCACTCGCAACCGTGATGTCCCGTTTCGTTGAGCTGGCATACGTCGTGTTCCTCACGCACAAGCGGCACGAAAAATTCCGGTTCATCGAAGGCGCGTACCGCAGTCTGCGCATTCCCGCGGCTCTCGTGAAGAAGATCGCCGTCACAGGAACGCCGCTCATGCTGAACGAGGTTCTGTGGTCGCTCGGTCAGACGTTCATCAACAGTAACTATGCTTCCCGCGGTATTGTTGTCATCGCGGCGACGAACATCTCCGGTACGGCGTGGAACCTCTTCTGCGTCATCATGTTCGCGATGGGGACGGCGGTTTCGATCCTCGTCGGACAGAAGCTCGGCGCGGGGGACACGAAAGGGGCGGTCGACGTGGACAACAAGCTCCTGTTCTTCACGCTTGTGTCGCACGTTCTTATCGGTCTGCTGATCGTTGCGGCGGCACCGTTCATCCCGATGATGTACAACGTCGGGCAGGACGTCCGTACGCTGGCATCGCAGTGCCTGATGGTGCTCGGCGCATCCCTCCCGATCCACGCGCTCATCCACTGTATCTACTTCACCGTCCGTTCGGGCGGCAAGACGGTCATTACCTTCCTGTTCGACTGCGTCTATACGTGGGTCGTCCCCGCGATGCTGTCGATGGCTCTCTGCCGCTTCACAGCCCTTCCGATCATCACGATCTACCTTATCGTCCAGTTCTCCGACATCATCAAGCTCGCCATCGGCATTCCGATGGTGAAGTCCGGTTTCTGGACAAAGTGCGTGATTTCGGATGTTACGGAGAAATGATGTTGATTGGGGAAAACCTTTTTTTCGAAAAAGGTTTTCCCCAAACCCCTTTCCAAAAAACTTCGATCTGTTACAGAGACAAAGTTGGGTGCGGATTTGGGGATTAGCTATATAAATATTATCTGATGGATTATGAAATTACTTTTCAAACAGCGTTTTTTTACATGGTTTGATTCCTACGACATCTTCGACGAGAACGGGAATGTCGTCTACACCGTCGAAGGGCAGTTTTCGTGGGGGAAATGTCTGCACATTCTTGACAGAAACGGTGCGCATGTCGCGACGCTCAGACAGCGTCTGCTGACGTTTCTGCCCGCGTTCGATCTCTATCTCGGCGATGAAGAGGAGTATCTCGGCTGCATCACGAAGGAATTTTCCTTCTTCACGCCGTCGTTCTCCATCGATTATATGGACTGGCAGGTCGAGGGCGACTGGTTCGAGTGGGATTACGAGATCCTGGACGCGTCCGGCGCCGTTGTTGCGGAGGTTTCGAAAGATGTCTTCCGCTTCATGGACACGTACTGCATGGATATCCGCGATCCCGCGGATGCTCTGCATGTCCTTCTGCTCGTTCTCGCGATCGACGCGGAAAAAGATTCCAGAAACTGAAGAACGATACCGCCGTACATCCGTGTACGGCGGTATTTTTGCGGTTCCGGCGGGGCAGACTAACGAAAAAACAGACCGGAGGTTCCGATGAAACGAATGTTTGCGGGAATTGTGTGCGCTGTACTGTTTGCTGTTCCGTGCCGCGCCGAACGCGTCCCGATTCTTATGTATCACGACATTTCCGAAGCCCGTACCGGCGATTATTCCGTCACGCCGGTACGTTTTGAAGAACATCTGGCCGCACTGGAGAATGCCGGATATCACACCGTTACGTTTGCCGACCTGATGGATTACGTTTATTTTGGCGGAAATCTGCCGGATTCTCCTGTTCTTCTTACGTTTGACGACGGATACGACGGTGTTTTTGCCTCCGCAGCGGAGATCGCCGCACGTCACGGCATGACACTCTCCTGCGCCGTGATCGGCAGCCTGGTCGGGCAGAACGGGCATTTCCCGCTGACCGGCGTTCCGGACAACATGGAAATTGTCTCCCATACCTTCGCCCTGCACGACCGTCCGGGCTGGGACGGTGCGGTCTGTCCCGACGCCGATCTCCTGCGTTACGAGCAGATCCTGACGGAGGATGCCGAAGCCATGCGGCAGACCTGCGGCGAGGCGTTCCCGTGTGCGGCATCCGTTCTGATTTATCCGCACGGCAGATTTTCGGCAGAGAGCGAGAGGGTATTCCGTTCCCTTGGATACACCGTCACGGTCACGTGCGGAACCGGTATCGCAGACGTGCGGCGCGGGGAACCGGAGTCACTGTACACGCTCCCGCGCATCTCCGTCTGGCAGAACACGACGGCGGAGGAGCTGATGTCGGCGATTGCGTATAAAAAAGGAAGTTGAACAGACGAAAATCCGCTATGCTATTGATTTTTCCGTTCACCCATGATAAAATTCATATAACAACAATTTCACAGAACGGAGAAATTATATGAACTTCAGACAAGTCCATCTTGACTTCCACACCAGTGAGAAGATCCCCGGCATCGGAAGCAAATTCTCGAAGGAACAGTTCCAGTCTGCACTGAAACTTGGACATGTAAACTCCATTACCGTGTTCTCGAAGTGCCATCATGGCTGGGCATATCATCCGAGCGAAGCGAATGAGATCCATCCCGGGCTTGATTTCGACCTTCTCGGTGCGCAGATCGAAGCCGCGCACGAAATCGGCGTCAAGACACCCGTTTACCTTTCCGCAGGCCTTGACGAAAAGATGACCCGCCGCCATCCCGAATGGCTGCGCCGCGGCAAGGACGACGGCATCAACTGGAATGCGCCCGGCTACCACGAATTCTGCATGAATTCGCCCTACCTCGACTACCTTATCAAGCAGGTCGAAGAAGTTGTCCGCAATTATGACTGTGACGGCATCTTCCTTGACATCGTCGGCGTGCGCATGTGCTGGTGCCAGAACTGCATCAAAACCCTTCTTGACGAGGGCAAGGATCCCTACGACGATGCAAACATCCGCGAACTCGGCGAACGCATCTACAAGAATTACACGACGAAGATCCGCGAAGCGGTCGACCGCATCAAGCCCGGTCTTCCGGTGTTCCACAACAGCGGTCACATCCGCCGCGGACGCCGCGACCTTGCCGATGTTGACACGCATCTTGAACTTGAATCTCTCCCGACCGGCGGCTGGGGTTACGACCACTTCCCGCTGTCCGCGGCATATTCCCGCACGCTCGGCAAGGAATTCCTCGGCATGACCGGTAAATTCCATACTACATGGGGGGAATTCGGCGGCTACAAGCATCCGAACGCGCTCCGTTACGAAGAAGCGCTCTGCACCGCTTCCGGCGCGAAGTGTTCGATCGGTGATCAGATGCATCCCGACGGACACATGGAAGAAGCGACCTACGCCCTGATCGGTGCGGCATACGCGGAAGTGGAAGAACGCGAACCGTGGCTCGACGGCGTGACCTCCGTTGCGGACATCGCGATCCTCTCCGAAGAAGCGATCTCCAATTACTACGCGACCGGAAAGATTGTCCATCATGGCGGCGCAGACGCGGATGCGGGGGCGGTACGCATGATGCTCGAAGGGAAGTATCTGTTCGACGTGATCGACACGGAAGAACCGCTTGACAAGTACAATCTTCTGATTCTCCCCGATCACGCGAAGCTCGACACGTATCTGACGGACAAGATCAAGGCGTTCACCGCGAAGGGCGGCAAGGTTCTCGCGACGGGACAGAGCGGTCTCGGCATCGGCAAAGATGAATTTGCGCTTGATTTCGGCTGTACCTACGTCGGCGAATCGGCGTACCGTCCGGTTTACTTCCGTCCGAAATTCGAACTGCCGTGCCTCGGAAATACCGCATACGTCATTTACCATCCGGCATACGATATTGAAGCAAACGACGGTGCGCAGGTGCTGATCGACCGTGAAAATCCGTACTTCAACCGCACGACGTTCCACTTCTCTTCCCATCAGCACACGCCGAACGACAAGTCCGTTTCTTATCCGGCAGCGACGGTCGGTGCGGACGGCGCGTACATTTCCGCGGAATTGTTCACGGAATATGCAAAGAAGGGCAGCATCATCGCAAAACTCCTCGTGACACATGTGATCGACGAACTTCTCGGCGGTGCAAAGACCCTGACAACGAATCTTCCCGCACAGGGCGTCGTAACGCTGATGGATCAGACGGCGGAAAAGCGTCTGGTAAACCACGTTCTCTACGCATCTCCGGTACGCCGCGGCAGCGGAATCGAGATCATCGAAGACATTATCCCTCTGTACGATATTGACGTAACGCTGAAGACGAATGTGGAACCGAAGAGAGTATATCTCGCACCGGAAAACAAGGATATCCCGTATACATACGAAAACGGCGTCGTTTCCTATAAGATTGACAAACTCGACCTGCATGCAATGGTCGTCATTGATTATTGATGGAGGAGACAAGATGAAACGTTCCGAAGTAAATCAGTACATCCGCGAATTCCGCGAAGAACTCGATAAAATCTCCTTTAAAATCCCGCCGTTCTGCGATATCAAAGCGTCGGATTGGGCAAAACTGGGTCACGAATACGACGAGATCCGCGAGCGCATGCTCGGCTGGGACATCACGGATTTCGGCTCCGGTGACTTCGAAAAGGTCGGACTTCAGCTCGTGACGATGCGCAACGGCAAGATCGGCGACCCGAACAGCAAGACCTATGCGGAAAAAATCATGCTTGTCCGCGACGGTCAGGTGACTCCGATGCACTTCCACTGGAACAAAATGGAGGACATCATCAACCGCGGCGGTGCCGACCTCGCGGTACAGGTCTACATGGCGGACGAAAACGAAGGTCTGTCGGACGAACCCGTTCCGGTAACGATGGACGGCATCACAAAGTACTACCCGGCAGGCAGCATCGTCAAGGTGAAGCCGGGAGAATCCATCACGATGCAGCGCTACCTCTACCACAGCTTCTGGGGGGACGGCGGCACCGCCATTGTTGGTGAAGTTTCCATGGTCAACGACGACGCAAACGACAACCGCTTCTACGAACCCTGCGGCCGTTTCTCCGCCATCGACGAAGATGAAGCTCCTGAATACCTCCTCTGCAACGAGTATCCGGCGGCTGAGTAAAAACAAAAACATAATTTAAGGGGACCTTTCATCGGAAAGGTCCCCTTTGTTCATGAGAACGTTATTTTTGGATTACTTTTTGTCCTTCATGACAACGTTGACGTACTGATACGGGATTTCGATACCGAACTTGTCGAATGCCTTCTTGACGTCTTCCCACATATCGAAGTTGACGGTCCAGTAATTTTCCGCTGCACACCATACGCGGAGCTTGACGGTTACGCCGGACGCACCGTGAGCGGTGATGAGAACTTCGGGAGCGGGATCCTTCAGAACGAGATCGTTCATCTGAGCGGAAGCAAGGAGAACCTTGCGGGTCAGGTCGAGGTCAGCCTCGTAGGAAACAGTGAAATCGAAGTCGAGACGGCGGGTGGATTCGGTGGAGAGATTGGTGATGGTGCTGTTTGCGAGGGTGGAGTTCGGGACGCTGATGTCCTGATTGTCGGGAGTGGTAATCAGAGTGTAGTAGATGCCGATGTCCTTGACAACACCGCTGATGCCGCCGCTGATGATGAAGTCACCGACGTGGAAGGGCTTGCAGAACATGATGATGATGCCGCTTGCAATGTTGGACAGACCGCCCTGAAGAGCGAGACCGATCGCAAGACCGCAGGAACCGAGAACCGCGATCACAGAGGATTCCGGAACGCCGATGACGATAACAGCGGTGAGGATAACGACAAGCTTGAGGGCGATGCCGACAAAGTTTTCAATAAAGGTCTGAATATTGACATCGAGTTTGGAGGTGAACTTCTTTACAAATCTGAGCAGAGCCTTGACGAGAGCAAAGCCGATGATAAGGATCAGTGCGGCCAGCACCACATTGATAATAAACGGAATCAGATAAGTGGTTGTGAGAACAGTGAACCATTCGGGAAGAGTGATACCCATTTTTTACTCCTTTGAATTTTTATATTTTTACTTACTCTTTGCACAAACCATATTTTTGTATAGTTTGAAGTTTTTTGGAAGGGGCTTCAAATATAATTTTCTCTCAAAGCTCGTCCGGATGACGGGCGATGAGGCGTTCCGCTTCGTCCGCACGGTCTGTCCGGCGAAGGAAGTCGCAGTAGGTTTTCAGCCAGCCGCGAGTGTGGTACGGGCCGCCTTCGCGCAGAACGGTCTGCATCGGGTCGATGCCCGTACGGGAGGTCATCATGGCGCTGTCGAACCATTCGAGCAGCATGTGTGCCGCCTTGTCGCAGATGTCCGGATGTTCTGCCGCGACGTTGTTGGTTTCGTAGTAGTCTTCCGCGACATTGTACAGCATTTCACGCGGGAAATTGTGGTAACCGTCGTGGTAGGTCCGCATGTACAGCCAATCTCCGAAACGGACGCTCCGCTGGCAGACATGTGCCATCTGGGACAGAACGACATAGTCGCGTGAAACGGGCGTACCATCGCGGATGGTATCGGCGTAGCTGGTACCATCCCAGTTTTTCGCGGGTGCGAGACCGAACAGGTCGGCAATGGTGGGACAAAGGTCAACGTTGTAATGGAACTCATCGTCCGTGATGCCTGCCTGACCTCCGTTCCACTTGATAATCATCGGAATACGGCAGGTGATGTTGTCTGCTGTCGAATGTTCGGCATAGCTGTTCAGTTCGCCGATGTTTTCGCCGTGGTCGGACGTAATGATGAAGGACACATCATCGTAAACGCCGATTTCACGCAGTGCATCGAGGATCTTTCCGATGTGCATATCCATATAGGCGATGCCGCAGTCATAGCCGTCGATGAGCGTGCGGTAGTCGTTCATGTCGCGGACTTCCATCGGCTGGCGCGGATAGTCCGGGAGAGGCGTGTTGTTGTACATGCCGATCTCACGGACGCCGTGAGGCGAAGCCTCTTTCCGCTGCGTATCGATGATCTCCTGCGTCATCCACGTATGTTCAAAGAAATCGTCGCCCTCGAACGGGTTGCCGAACTCGGCGGGGGTACGGTAAGTCGTGTGCGGGTCCCACATATTAATGTGGAGGAACCAGTTGTCACGCTCGCCGTTGCGTCTGATCCAGTCGATCGCGATAGGTGAAACCTGATCCGCGCGTTCGCCGCCGCCGGATCCGACGTTGTGCATCTCATTGAATCCGCCGTAATACCAGTAGGACGTATGACGTTCCGCGAAGGTCGAGATGCTTGCGGTATACATCCCCGCGCGCCGGAACTGCTGGAAGAGGTTTGTGCGTGCGAATTCCGCACGGAAATCACGTGTTTTTCCCTCGATGAACTGATCCCCCGCAGTACCGCCGTGACCGACGGCGCCGTTATGGATGCCGAACATCCCGCTGGACAGCGCACTTCTGGACGGCAGGCATGGTGCGTCGGGACAATAGTACCGGTTGAAAATCACGCCGTCCTTCGCAATGCTGTCTATATTCGGAGACGTATTCCGGAAATATCCATAGCATCCGAGGTGGTCCGGGCGAAGCGTATCAAGGTCAAAAAATACAACTCTCATAGTTTTTCTCCTTTCTGTAGAATGAAATATGTTTACTTCATAATTATACTATATGGCGTTTCGAAAAACAACATGAAAATTTTAAATTATATTGTTTTTTTCCGGGGAGGGAATACTAGGCGTTTGTTCCTGAGAGGAACCTTTTCAGAGGAAAGGTTCCTCTCAGACTCTCCTTCAAACCTCTTTAGTCTGCGGGAGCCATTTTGTGCAGCTGATATGGGAGAGAGGGGAAAAAGAAGGAATTTTCGGTGGAGTACGGCTTAAATTTGTTAGACCGATAGCCGTGGAGGTATAAAGATCATGAGGAATAGTGGAGCGACTTCTCAAAACTCCGTTTTGTTCAGCGCTCGGCACTTCCGTAACCTCGATTTAGTACGCCGTTATAGAATTCAGCTACTTTAAGTCTTCCACCGCACTCCTTGG
>JAFQFS010000107.1 GCA_017398585.1 Clostridia bacterium | reverse complement strand
TTTCGGAGTCTTTTTAGTACATTGTTGTTCAATTTTCAATGAGCGATCTTGCTCGCCGCTTTCTCAGCAGCCTGTTTATTATATCACATTCGCTTTCCTTTGTCAAGAGGTTTTTCAAAACTTTTTTAAGTTTTTTTCTTGACCGGTTCGCGTTTGCTTGGCTCTGTCTCAGCGACTCGTTTATTATATCACATCCGGTTTCCTTTGTCAAGAGGTTTTTTAAAACTTTTTTAAGTTTTTTTCGAACCGCTCGCTCCCGGACCTTCCGTGCAGCCGTCTCCTTGACAGCCCCGTTATTATATCACTCCTCCCCCTCTTTGTCAAGTCCTTTTTGCAATCTTTTTTTATTCTTTTTTCGGATTCTTTTCGAAAAGGGGCGTTTCCTCACGGATTCGCCCCTTTTTCCTTAGTCTATACTCACGGATTGCTGTCGCTCGGATAAATCGCGAGATTCATCGGAACATAGCACTCGTTCTCCTCACCCTTGTAGGTGACGGAAATGATGTAATATCCCTCTTCCATACCGTCCACGGAAATTTCGAACTCATCCGCCGCCAGTTCCTTGTCGGTACCGTCGGCAAAGCTCGCGATTACGAGGAAATCTTCATTATTGAACTGATGCGTGGTGCTCGTTACTTCCGGACCGTTGTAAACCGGAATAACGCCGAGCAGTTCGGGACCGCCGCAGGACGCCAGCATCGCCAGCAGCACCGCGCCCGCACCGATCGTTCTGAGTGTTTTCTTCAAATTCATATCAAAATACCTTACAGGAGAAATTATACCCCGGAATATGCAGCGAAGCCGCCGTCCACGGGAACAACAACGCCGTCAACGAACGCGGAGAACTTGTCGTCCGCGAGCCACAGCAGAACGCCGTCGAGGTCCGCCGGAACACCGAACCGGTTCATCGGGGTGTGGGTGATGATCTTGTCCGCACGTGCGGTCAGAGATCCGTCGGGATTGGTCAGCAGCGTACGGTTCTGTTCGGTGAGGAAGAAACCGGGCGCGATTGCATTGACACGGATGCCGACCGGAGCGAAATGAACCGCAAGCCACTGCGTGAAGTTGGAGACCGCCGCCTTCGCACCGGAATACGCCGGGATTCTGGTCAGCGGACGGAACGCGTTCATGGAGGACACGTTGATGATCGTACCTCCCTCTCTCGCCATGTCGCGCGCAAAGACCTGAGTCGGGATCAGCGTGCCGAGGAAGTTGAGATTGAATACGAAGGAAATCCCTTCGGGATCAAGATCAAAGAACGTCTTGACCCCTTCGATGGTGCCGTTTGCATCGAGTTCCGCTACTTCATCAGGGGTAAGGTTGTCACGCGTGGTCGAACCCTTCGGGTTGTTGCCGCCCGCACCGTTGACGAGAATGTGGACGTAACCGTATTTTTCATCGATGACCGCCTTCGCCGCTTCGACAGAAGCCTTGTCAAGCACGTTCATTTCAACGGCGATCGCGTCGCCGCCGTTTTCGCGGATGTCCGCCGCAACCTTTTCCGCCGCTTCAAGACGGAGATCACAAACCACAACCTTCGCACCTGCCGCCGCCAGCGTCTTAGAGAAACCGGAGCAAAGCACACCGCCGCCGCCGGTCACAACCGCCGTCTTTCCGGCAAGGTCAAAATTCAGAGGAATATTGTATGCCATAATCATTACCTTCCTTAATATTATTTAAGTAAAAGAATCGAAACCCCTTTTCAAAAACTTTCAATCTATTATGATGACAGAGTGGGGAACCGCCGCGGAATACCTTGATTTTTTAAAACAGACAAAATCACATTCACTGACAATCCGCACTCACTCTGCCTCCCATATATAGAATAAAGATTTTTGGAAGGGGTTTGGGGAAACCTTTTTGCAAAAAGGTTTCCCCAAGAAAATCCCACTATTATTCTTCCACAGCGTAAGCGATGGTGGTCATGAGAGCCATTTCGGGTGCGCTGGTGTCGAGACGGGAGTACTGGCATACGATGGGGGTGTTGGATTCCACGAGAACCGCATAGGGAGTGTCGCGCGGGATCGGTTCGCCGTTTGCGTTGCGGAGCTTGTCCATACGGATGTGGTGCGTGCGCATAGCGGGGCACTGGGAGGAGAAATCGGTACGGGCATCACGGTCTTCGAAGAAGAGCGTGAGCTTGATTTCCGCGTCCACATCGGAGGTGTTGATCACGCAGATCGCCTCGTGGGAGATGTTCGCGTTCATGGAAACAGAGTTCAGATAGGTGTCCGGAATGAGCCAGACTTTCTTGCCGTAAGCCTTCATATTGATAAATCCTTTCAGATTAAAAATTTGTCAGATTAAATTCAAATCATTCTTCCATAACATTTCGTCTCCGACGAAATATTTCACATTTTGCTCCGCAAAATATTTCACTGCGCAGCAATTTCACACCCGCACCGCGGGTATTTCACTCTCTGCACACGGTCTTCTTCCAACGGATCCAGAAGCACATGATCCGGCAGACCCAGTCCACCACCATCGCGCACCACACACCGATCGCACCCATGCCGAGCAGCGACGACAGCAGTACACGGAACACAAACATCGAGATCATCGAAACAACCATGACGAACTTCGCATCCCCCGTCGCCTTCATTGCGTTCGGAAGAACGAACGCCGGCGTCCAGAGAAGAACCGCAAAACCGTTATGGATGTAAATAAGGATCCGCGCCAGATCCGCCGCCTCCGCCGAAACAGAGTAGAATCCCATGATAAACGACAGCCCCGCGAAAATACCGATGTTCACAATCAGCAGTGCCGCGTAGCAGTATTTCATGATCTTGTACGCGTAAAACCGCGCTGCCCGCATATCTCCGGCGCCCACGCACTGCCCGACGACCGTCACGATCGCCATGCTGAACGCAAAACCGGGCATGACGCCGAACGAGTCAATGTTGTTTGCCACCGCATTTGCCGCGATCTGCACCGTTCCGCACGCGGAAATGATGCCGAGCACCAGCACACGCCCGAGCTGGAACGTGCCGCTTTCCAGCGAGCCGGGAATCCCGACCGAGAGAATGTTCCGCACAATCGCCCCGTCGATTTTATCCTTGAATAACCGCCGGTAATCCATGTGGACCGCCAGTCTGTGGTCACCGAGCCGGATCATCAGAAAGACACACGCCGCAATGCGCCCGACCACCGTCGCCAGAGCCGCGCCGAATACACCGAGATGGAAGACATAAATACACAGCGCGTTTCCCGCCACGTTGAGCACGTTCACGAAGATTGAACAGGTCATCGAAATTTTCGAGTTGCCCATCGAGCGGAACAAAGCCGCCGCCCCGTTGTACAGTGCAATGAACGGAAACGATACCGCTGATACAAGCAGATACGTCCGCGCCGCCTGCGAAACATCCGCTTCCAGCTCACCGTAAAGCAGCCGGATCAGCCGCACATCCGCCGCGTAGACCACGCACATAATCGCCAGCGACGCCGTCAGACAGATGAGCATCAGCCCGGCCGCGCTCCGCTTCGCCCGTTCAGGATTGCCCGCCCCGATGGCACGGCTTGCGACCACGGCACCGCCCGTCGCGAGGGCACCGAACATATTGATGAACAGAGCGCAGAGCATATCCACAAGCGAAACGCCGGAGACCGCCGCGTCGCCGAGCCCGGAGACCATCATCGTGTCAACAATCCCCATCAGGATTCCGAGAATCTGCTCAATAATGAGCGGTACGATCAGCGCGACGAGTGCATGCCGCGTAAACTGTATTTTGAACTCCCTCTCGTCGATCTTCTCCGCACACATTGTTTTTCTCCACCTGTCAGAACGCATAATTTGAGATACAAAAGTATTATAGCAGATACGCCCGCAAATTGCAACGGAATTTTATGAATATTCCACAATCCCGCCCTGTCCAATACAATAATAAACTGCCTTAATAATTTCCGTTTCCTTGACATACCGCTGAAAATCCACTATAATAATATCATAATCTCAAACCAGAGAAAAATTCTTACAAAGGAGAATCCCAATGAACAGCGTAAAACGTTTATTCCTCGTCCTTCTCGCAGCGATTCTCTGCAGCGGCAGCATCGTCGGCTGCGCATCCACGGAAGAAACGACCGACACCACCGACACCCCCACCGCAGAAGCGGAAGAAACCGAAGCGGAAACCGAAGCCGTCGACCCGTTTGCGGACTTTGACTACAACGGACAGAGCTTCCGCGTTTACACCAGTGCACACAATGCCTCCAACACCCTCGTTTCCTCGAACTTCCTCATCGAAGGTCCGGAAGAACTGACCGGTGAAGCGGCAGGCGACGCAGCGATCGAACGAAACGCAGCCGTTTCCGAAATGCTGAACATCAACATGGAATTCACGCAGGTCAACCTCGGCTATGACGGCGTCCAGAACGACGTCCGTACCTACATCATGGCAGGCGCAGACATGTACGATGTCATCATCAACGACCTCTACGGTCTGACCGGTCTGACGGTAGAAGGCATGTTCTACTCCGCAGACAAGGGCGAATACTTCGACTTCACCCAGCCCTACTGGTACGGCGACTTCATGAAGGACATCGCATTCAAGGAAGGCGACACCTTCATGATGGCGGGCGACTTCATCATCGACACGCTCCGCACCGGTCACTGCCTCGTATACAACAAGAATCTGTACACCGACCTCTACGGAAACGGCGACGAACTGTACGAAACCGTTCTCAACGGCGAATGGACGATGGACAAGATGACCGAACTCGTCGAAGGTGCATACGTTGACCTCGACGGTAACGGCCAGAAGAACATCGGTGACATGCTCGGCTTCGCGGTCTTCCAGGACTGGGGTCCGTGCATCCCGTTCCTCATCACCAACGGTGCAAAGTACGTTGAACGCGGCGAAGACGGCTATCCGGTTATCGCAATGAACAACGAACGCACCATCCTGATGTGCGACAAGATCTATGAACTCTGGAACAGCCAGGGTACCGGTGCTCTCGCCCTCTGGAACAACGACCAGGCAGGCGTTATGAACCAGTTCGCAGCCGGCAACATCCTCATCGTCGGCTACCAGCAGCTCGGTTCTCTCGAAAGCGACGCACTCCGTTCTTCCGAATACGAAATCGGTATCATCCCCTATCCGAAGCTTGACGACCTCCAGGAAGACTACATCACCTCCGCACATGACACCTCCGAAATCGGTCTCCTTCCCGTAACCATGCCGGAAACCAACCTTTCCTTCGTCAGCGCGGTTCTCGAAGTTCTCTCCCGCGAATCCCACAAGAACGTTCTCCCGCTCTACTACGAAAACTCCCTCAAGGTCAAGTACACCCGTGACAACCAGTCCGCTCAGATGATCGACATCATCCACGACGGTCTCGGCAACTCCTTCGCACTTGCATGGCACCAGCCCATCAACACCTTCCTCCAGTCCCTGATCCACTCCGCAGCAATGACCAAGGACTCCTTCGCAAGCAAGTACGCGACCACGGAAAAGGTTCTGAACAAGACCCTCGAACGTCTGATCGAAAACTACGCCGGCAACAACGGCTAATCCAACCCAATAGCACCCGAAAAAGGGGGAATCTTTCCGCAGAAAGGTTCCCCCTTTCTTTTCTGACATAAAAAAGTCCCCCATCCGGACATTCCTGGAACATCCGGATGGGGGATCTCTCACATAAGATACGTTTTAAATTATTTAACGTCGAGGTTTGCGAGGAGGTAGCAGACTGCAGCAAGGTCGTAGCGGGAGAGGTTGCGGTTGTTCTTGTAGGTGGTTTCGCTTACGAGCTTGATGGAGAGAGCGTTTTCCTTTGCGGAATCATCGTCATCAAAGGATACGAAGTCAACGCCGCCTTCGGTTTCGAGAACGAGAAGGAACTTGTTGACGATTTCGCATGCAGTCTGAACGGAACAGAGAGCGGCGAGATCGGTCTTGTCATTGATGATGCCGTTCTTTTCCGCCCATTCGAGGCGTTCTTCCACGGTGTCAAGCTTTTCGTTGACGTCAGCCATTTCAGCGAGAGCCGCTGCAAGATTCTTTACGGTGATGGTGTTGGAACCGCAGAATGCGTTCTTGTTGACGTACTTGTTGTAGTAACCCATGATACCCGTTTCAGTCACGTATTCCACTGCCTTCAGGTAGTTTTCATTGGTGATATCCGAATAGGGGTTCTTCCATGCGAAGGTTACCTTGATGTCAACATTCTTGGTAATGCCCTTGGAAAGGGTGTAGGTGGATACCTTGCCGACGGAGCGGCCGTTTACAACAACGTCGCTTACAACATAGTTGGCGCTTGCGGGCTTGAAGGTATAGGTTACGGTGTCGCTGTACTTCGCGGTGATTTCATCCGCAGCAACCTTCACACCGTTCTTCTTTGCGGTGATGGTGCCGTGGCCGATCGCGGTTGCGGTCAGCTTGCAGGGCTTGAGGGAGCTTGCCTTGACAAATTCCGCTTCCACATACGTATTGCCGGTAACGGTCAGCTGGAGCTTGGAAACAGGGCCGTATTCCTTGCCGTTTACGGTAACGTTATAGAGAACGTAGCCGGTCTTCGGTTCGAAGGTGATGGTTCTGGTATCGCCGTGGTCCACGTACTTTTCGCCGTCGATTTCATAGGTGCCGCCTCTGGTGCAGGATACGTAAACTCTGTAATCCCAGAAATAGTCGTACCAGTCGTCGTCCCATGCGGATGCTTTGAAGCTGCCGTATCTGCCGCAGTTGTCACAGTACCAGTAAACGGTGCTGCCGTAGCGGTAGAAGTCGACGTCGTTCAGTTCGCAGGAGGGATACTTGTGGTTGAACTTGCCCTTGAATTCTTCTTCGGGGTCGATGGTGAAGCCGGGGTCGATTTCCCCGCAGCCACACTTCTTGCAGCAGTCGCAGTCATCGTCGTAGATGTTGCAGTCGTAGCAGTCGCAGTACTTGCAGCTGAGATCCTTGTCTGCAACCAGGATTTCGTAGGTCTTTCCGCAGTCTTTGCAGGAACAGTAAACGTTACCCTTGGAAATGTAGTACCGTGCAGCTGCACCGCATTCTTCGCAGGAATCTACCCATTCACGCGTGTACTTACCGTTGTAAATGTAGTCGAGAAGATCATCATAGTCATCCTTGTCGCTGTTGGACCACTTCCAGTATTCCAGAATGTCCATGAATTCTTCCGCCGTTACGACGTCGCTGCTCTTTGCTGCGGATACACCGACGGTAAGCGGGAGCATCATGAGCAGCGCCAGAGCAAGAGAGAGAATTTTTTTCATGTTTTGTTGCTTCCTTTCTCGAAAGAAATATTTTTACAATTACAGTATATCACATGCAGCGCCCGTAAATGTTAATGATTCATGAACTTTTTCGTTTATTGCATCAACAAACCATCAAAATCCGGCACCGCCGTCCTGTTATGTCTATTAGACGAACATGGAGAGGAAAAAGTTCCCGTTTTCCGAAAAATTTTTTACGGATCTTTTTTCATCCCGGGGGAGTTGCAAAACGGCGTACGATACGTTATAATTTTGCTGAGAATATAATCACAACAAATCGGAGAGGAACACATTCCCCATGAAGAAAATCCTTATTGTAGACGGACAGGGCGGAAAAATCGGGCGCGGACTGGTCGCACAGCTCGTGAAATATCCGGACCTGCTGGAAGTAACGGCGGTCGGCACCAACAGCATGGCGACCGCGAACATGATCAAAGGCGGCGCGGCACGTGCAGCGACGGGAGAAAATTCGATCGTCGTCATGGCAGCGCGTGCCGACATCATCGCAGGCCCGCTCGGAATCATCATCGCGGACGCGCTTCTCGGCGAAATCACCCCGAAGGCAGCCTGCGCGATTTCGTCCAGCAACGCCGTACGTGTTCTTATCCCGATGAACAAATGCGAAAACATCGTGGTCGGCGTGCAGGAACTGCCTCTGTCGGCCATGATCGACGCGGCCGTCGCAGAGATCGTCCGTCTGGCAAAAGAAGAAAGTACTTCTTGACAACCGGACATTTCACGTGGTATAATAAACGTTGCAGGTGGGACTGCCGCGTGTCATGTTGCCGAAAGGTATTGGCATGAGGAAAGTCCGGGCATCGCAGGGCAGGATAACGGATAACGTCCGCCGAGGGGAACCTCCGGGAAAGTGCAACAGAAATAGACTACCGATGTTTCGGGACAGTTCACGCTGTTCCGGCAGGTACAGATGGAAAGGCGAGGTAAAAGCTCACCGGCACGACAGGCAACTGTGTGCAAATGTAAACCCTATCCGATGCAACACCGTATGTGCGGAGGCTGAAACACGCCTGTATCTGCCCGATATGACCGCACAGGTGGCTGTAAGGCGCACGGCAACGTGCGTCACAGATAGATGGCAGTCACGTAATTCAATACGTACAGAACCCGGCTTACAAGCCTGCCGAAAAAACGACTCCTTCCATGGAGTCGTTTTTTGACGTTCTGTTCTTCATGTCTTTATACCAAATTTCCACCTCCATATCGCCCCGCAGTTCATAGAGGTTTGGAAGGGAGTTCAGAAGACTTGCTCAGCAAGGTTTCAGGGAACCTTTCCTCTGAAAAGGTTCCCTGAAAGAAACTTTATTTGACAGACAAACTCACTTTTTCCCATCCCAGCAGTACGTGCACACCTTGGAGGCATCAAGCCCGATGGAATCGAGCAAGTCGTCGAGACGGCAGTACTGGAGGGAGGTAAAGTGAAGTTTTTCGCGGATGCGTTCGAGCATGGCATCGTATTTTTCGCTGTTCGGGTCGGAATACTGGCGGAGAACCTCTTCCGGCGGGTCACCGCCCTCAAGTTCACGGATAACACGACGGGTGATGAGTTCCATTTCAGAGTTGGAACGGGAGAAGTTCAGGTAACGGCAGCCGTACATGACCGGCGGACAGCCCGTACGGATGTGAACTTCCTTCGCGCCGCTCGTGTAGAGGAATTCCGTTGTTTCGCGGAGCTGCGTGCCGCGTACGATCGAGTCGTCGATCAGGAGCAGCTTCTTCTCTTCTATTAAATCGTGGATCGGGATCAGCTTCATCTTCGCAATCAGCGCGCGCTTGCTCTGGTGCGTCGGCGTGAACGAACGGGGCCACGTCGGCGTGTACTTAACAAACGGTCTCGCAAACGGAATGCCCGATTCGTTCGCATATCCGATCGCATGCGCAATGCCGGAGTCCGGAACACCCGCAACAAGATCCGGCTCGATCTTTCCCTTGTCCCGCTTCGCCAGATGACGCCCGCATAATACGCGCATCGATTCCACACTCAGCCCTTCGTAGGACGAGGACGGATAGCCGTAGTAAACCCACAGAAACGCACAGATCTTCATGTCCGTGCCCGGCGCCACCAGCGTTTTGACCCCTTCCGGCGTCATCACGACGATTTCGCCCGGACCGAGTTCCCTGTAGTCGCTGTAACCGAGGTTCAGGTACGCAAAACTTTCGAAACTTGCACAGTACCCTTCCTCTTTCTTTCCAAGCACCACCGGCGTACGTCCGAGACGGTCGCGTGCCGCGTAGATCCCCTTCGGCGTCAGAATCATCATCGACAGCGAACCATCCACCAACTCCTGTACGTACCGGATCCCTTCAATGAAGTTGTCCTTCTGGTTGATGATCGCCGCCGCAAGTTCCGTCTGGTTGATCTCTCCGTTCTGCATCTCGAAGAAGTGTACCCGGTCTTTCAGAATCGTTTCCACGATCTCCGCCGAGTTGTTGATCTTCCCAACCGTTGTGATCGCAAATGTGCCGTGGTGCGAGCGGACCAGGATCGGCTGCGCCTCGTAGTCGGAGATACATCCGATCCCGAGGTTCCCGCGCATCGAGTTCGCTTCGCTCGTAAACTTCGTCCGGAACGGTGTGTTCTCAATGTCATGGATCGCTTTGTCAAACCCGAATTCGTCGCTGTACACCGCCAGCCCCGCACGGCGCGTCCCGAGGTGAGAGTGATAGTCCACCCCGTAGAACATGTCAAACACACAGTCTTCCCGTAATGCTGTCCCGAAAAATCCGCCCATATATCGCTCCATCATCATTAAAAAATAGTATGCTTTATTATAACATAAATCTCCCCTTTTGAGGATACGAAATTTCCCCTTTCCCCGGATATTTTTTTGCGCATTTTCACGATACCTTCTTCCCCCGCGCTGTCCCCTCTCCCCGACCTCCGTATCCCCTGTATTTATGCGGTATTTATAAATTCTTGTAAAAATCCGCACAAAATCCTTGACTTTCTTCCCCGCTTCCTTTATAATAAAGGAACAAATCCCAATTAACCGAATAACTATTTTTTCACCATAAAGGAGTCTCCCATGAAAAAACGCGCTCTCACACTGCTCATCGCTCTCCTGATGGTTCTCCCGACGCTCGCCGCATGTTCGGAAAACGCGGCTGACAATTCGGAAACCACCGCAAACGAAACCACACCGACCAACACCACTCCTTCCGCAGACGAAGAAACCGTCGCTGTCGAAGAGGAAGAAGCGGAGATCCTTCCCGACATCCCCGCACTTGACTTCGAAGGCCGTGACTTTATCTTCCTGACCTCCGGTATCGGCGATACCAACGGTGAAGACTGGGAAACCTTTGACGTCTGGGTCGAAGAACTCAACGGCGACGTCATCAACGACGCCGTTATGGAACGCAACCTGTTCATCAACGAAACCTACAACGTCCAGATCAACGAATATAAGACCTCCGGCACCACCCTCGCCGAAATCCAGACCGAAGTAAAGGCAGGTTCCGGCGCATTTGACGCGGCAATGACCCACTTCGAAAACGGTGCAAACCTCGCAGCCGGCGGCAACCTCCACAATCTCTATGACATGCCGTACATCAACCTCGAACAGCCGTGGTGGGACCAGCGCGGCGTTGAAGACATGAACCTCATGGGCGGCGTCTTCCTCGCGACCGGTGACATCACCATCGTCGACAACGACGCAACGTGGGTTCTCATGTTCGGCAAGCAGTACGCGGAAGACCTCCAGCTCGAAAGCCTCTACGATCTCGTCCGCGAAGACCGCTGGACCTACGACAAGTTCTACGACATGATGAGCCAGGCGGCGGTCGACATGAACGGCGACGGCACCCTCAAGTGGAAGGACGACAAGTTCGGCTTCATCACCTCCGACTACTCCTCCCGCGCTCTCATGTACGCGTCCGGCGAAAAACTCGTCACCCAGGACGCTCAGCACAACCTGATCGCGCTTTCCGACATCAACCGTCTCTCCGGCGTTGTCGAAGTTGCCGCAAAGATCATGGGCGACAAGAGCATCACCTTCCTGACCGGTTACGAATCCACCGTTCCGGACGATATCCGTGCGGTATTTGAAGAAGGCCGCTCCCTCTTCTACGGCGAAGTTATGCAGTGCATCATCCGTATGAGAGAAAGTGAAACCGAATTCGGTCTCGTTCCGTGGCCGAAGTACGACGAAACCCAGGACGGTTACTATAACCTCGTTCACACCTCCGCAGGCCGCGGCGTCTGCATCCCCGTCAGCCAGACCGACTACGAATTCGCAGGCGCGATCATCGAAGCGTTCGCTGCAAAGTCCATGTATACCGTTACCCCGGCATACTACGACGTTGCTCTGACCTACAAGTACATGCGTGACACCGAATCCGCGGAAATGCTCGACATCATTCTCGCGAGCCGTATCTACGACCTCGGTCTGATCGCGAACTACGGTTCCATGGCAGGCAGCATTGCAGGCGTCATCACCAACGGTACCGGCAACCTCGCCTCCACCTGGGCGAAGTCCGAACGTGCGTTCCAGAAGATGATGGACAAGTCTGTTGAAAAGTACGCAGACGTTATGAACCGCAATCCGTAAGCAAAACCGAATCCATCCGCCAGGCCCCCTCCGGGGGGCCTGTTTTTGTTTCGGTCAATTCTGCAGAACTTCATAAAATTCACAACTCCCCCTTGACTTGCTCCCGCATTTTTGTTATGATTAGTCTATAAATAAAAAAATCCAACTCTTATTAAAAAAGGAGAACCAATCATGAAAAAAGCATTGATCTTCCAGGGCGGCTGGGACGGACACGAGCCGCAGCTGACTTCCAAGCGTTTCGCTGGAATGCTGGAAAAGAACGACTACGAAGTTGAGATTTTCGACACCCTCGAATGTCTCCGTGACCTTGACAAGCTCATGGAACTCGACCTGATCGTTGCCTGCTGGACAGGCGGCCAGATCGACGGTGCACTGACCCGCAACGTCTGCAAGGCAGTCGGATACGGCGTAGGTCTCGCAGGCTGCCACGGCGGTATGTGCGACTCCTTCCGCAACGACACCGAATGGCAGTTCATGACGGGTGGTCAGTGGGTAAGCCATCCGGGCGGTGACGGCGTGGAATACACGGTCAACATCCGCCGCGGTTCTTCTCCGCTGATCGAAGGTCTGGAAGATTTCCAGGTAAAGAGCGAACACTACTACCTGCACGTTGACCCGGCGATCGAAGTACTCGCAACGACCCGTTTCCCGCTCGTAAACTACTATCACGCTTCCAACAAGGTCATTGACATGCCCGTAATCTGGACGAAGTACTGGGGCTGCGGCCGCGTATTCTACAACTCCCTCGGCCATCACGATGACGTATTCGTAAACTCCCCGAACGCAGCGATCCTGATGGAACGCGGCATGCTGTGGGCAGGCGAAGGCAAGGCATATGCGAAAGCAAACGGCCTTTCCGGCGACAAGTATCAGAACAACGCGAAGATGTATTGAGAACACGCCTTCGGCGTGAAAGGAGGAAAAAAGCTCCTGCAGGAGCTTTTTTCTAAAATTGATGCCCGCAACGCACGAGACACTTCGTGTCTCAGGGCGGGCGCCTAAGAGGTCCTCGCGCGGGACCTCTTAGGAATCACCCGCGCCAAAGGAGGGGAAGGATCCCCTCCTCTGGACACTACCTCTCTGATTAAGCGCTAACCGCGAAGACAAGGATACAGTATATTTTGTAGCCAAAACTATAACCGTGATTCTGCGGTTAGCCTATATCCTACTGCCTACTTCGCCGGAACGTACGTGTCGAGTTATTACTGGATTAAACAGCTTTAAGAACGAGAGGTGTCCAGAGGATACTTCCTCTGGCGCGGGTGATTCACAAGAGGTCCCGCGCGAGGATCTCTTGTGCGCCGCCACGCGTAGTGGCATAAAATCGAAGAAAAACGACCGTGAGGGAGTTTTTCCTCCTTATAAATTTGGTATTCAAAATTTGATAGAAAAAAGCGATGAAAGGAACCCCACCATGTCCAAGACCATCGGTATTGCAATGATCGGTGTCGGCGCGATCTCCGGCATCTATCTCGAAAACATCACAAAGGTTTTCAAGGAAATTAAGCTCATCGGCGTCTGCGACCTCATCCGTGAACGCGCAGAAAACGCACAGAAGAAGTACAACGTTCCGAAGCTGTACGAAACCATGCACGACGCATTCGCTGACCCGGAAGTTGACCTCGTTCTGAATATCACCCGTCCGTACGAACACTTCGAAGTTTCCAAGGCCGCTCTCCTCGCCGGCAAGCACGTTTACTGTGAAAAGCCCCTCGGCGCAACCTTCGAAGAAGGCGTTGAGCTCGTCCGCCTCGCACAGGAAAAGGGTCTCTACCTCGGCGGTGCACCGGATACCTTCATGGGCGCCGGCATCCAGACCGCTCGTAAGGTCATCGACGAAGGCGCAATCGGCACCCCGATCGGCGCAGTTGCAGCAATGACCTGCCACGGCCACGAAAGCTGGCATCCGGACCCGGAATTCTACTACAAGTTCGGCGGCGGCCCCATGCTCGATATGGGTCCCTACTACATCACCGCACTCGTTAACCTCATGGGCGGCGTTTCCGAAGTTTCCGGCGTTGCGAAGAAGTCCTTCCCGACCCGTACCATCACCAGCCAGCCCCACTACGGCGAAGTCGTTGACGTTGATGTGGATACCTACGTAACCGGTACCCTTATGTTCGACAACGGCGCAGTCGGTACCATCTTCACCACCTTCGATATCTACGGCGGCGACGGCTGCCGCATCGATATCTACGGTACCGAAGGTACCCTCTCCGTACCCGACCCGAACGGCTTCGGCGGTCCCGTAAAGCTCCTCAAGGACGGCAAGTGGACCGAAATCGCTATCGACGGCTTCGATTACGAACAGAACAGCCGTGCCCTCGGTCTCGCCGATATGGCGAAGTCCATCGCCGACGGCCGTAAGTCCCGCTGCGACTACACCCAGACCGAACACGTTCTCGAAATCATGACCATGATCGGCAAGTCCTCCGACGAAGGCCGCCGCATCAAGCTCACTACCCACTACGAACGCGGCATCCCCATGGTGAAGCCCGAAGTTAAGGGTATTCTTGACTAAGTTTCATCCCGCAGGCGGCAGATTTTTCTGCCGCCTGTTTATGTTTATTTATTCAACAATATACAGTTATACACAAACTTTATTCCTTTTTATGGATTTTTTCATGAATTTTCACGCATAGATATTGACATCGGCAGGTGTTTGTGCTTTAATAGTAGGCAGTTCATTTCCACACCTATTTCATCCAACGAAAGGATTTCTATATATCATGGCTGCATACTATCAGAAAGAGATTGAAACCGCGTCCTACGAGCAGATCCGCGCATGGCAGGACGAACGTCTCGTCAACACCGTCAACCACGTATGGAACAACAACGAATACTACCGCAACAAGATGAAGGCGGTCGGTCTCGAACCCGGCGACATCCAGTCCCGCGATGACCTCTGGAAGCTCCCCTTCCTCACCAAGGATGACCTCCGCGAAGCATATCCTTACGGCCTGATGTCCGCACCGCTGTCCGACTGCGTACGTATCCAGTCCACAAGCGGCACCACCGGCAAGCGCGTTGTTGCGTTCTATACCCAGGAAGACATTGACCTCTGGGAAGACTGCTGTGCACGTGCGCTCGTCGCCGTCGGTGCAACCAAGGACGACGTCTGCCAGGTCTGCTACGGTTACGGTCTCTTTACCGGCGGCCCCGGTCTCAACGGCGGTTCTCATAAGGTAGGATGCCTTACCCTTCCCATGTCTTCCGGCAACACCGACCGTCAGCTCCAGTTCATGACCGACCTCGGCGCGACCATTCTGTGCTGCACTCCTTCCTACGCCGCTTACCTCGCAGAATCCATCGAAGAAAAGGGTCTCCGTGACCAGATCAAGCTCAAGGCAGGTATCTTCGGTGCGGAAGCATGGACCGAAGAAATGCGTCACGACCTCGAACGCCGCCTCGGCATCAAGGCATATGACATTTACGGTCTGACCGAACTTTCCGGTCCTGGCGTATCCTTCGAATGCGAAGAACAGACCGGTATGCACATCAACGAAGACCACTTCATCGCTGAAACCATCGACCCCGAAACCGGCAAGGTTCTCCCCGAAGGTTCCCGCGGCGAAATCGTGTTCACCAGCATCACCAAGAAGGCATTCCCGCTTCTCCGTTACCGTACCAAGGATATCGCTGTCCTCAAGCGCGGTGTATGCTCCTGCGGCAGAACCTTTGTCAAGATGTCCAAGCCGATGGGACGCAGCGACGATATGCTCATCATCCGCGGCGTAAACGTATTCCCGTCCCAGATCGAAGAAGTTCTCCTCGCACAGGGTCTCACCTCCAATTATCAGATCCTCGTTGACCGTGCAGGCACCACCGACAGCCTCGAAGTCAAGGTTGAAATGACTCCCGAACTGTTCTCCGACAAGATCGACAGCATCCACAAGATCGAAGCGGACATCGTCACCGCTCTCAAGGCAATGCTCGGCATCACCGCAAAGGTATCCGTCGTCGAACCCAAGTCCATCGTCCGCAGCGAAGGCAAGGCAGTCCGCGTCATCGACACGAGAAAGCTTTATTAAGAAATGGAGCTTCCCGGGGAAACCTTTTTGCAAAAAGGTTTCCCCGAACCCCTTCCAAAAAACTTTAAACTGTTATAGTAACAACGTATCGTGCAGATCGCCAGAAGCCAAAGCCGTACGTTGTCCGCATAAAAGTTTTGATCGACCTTTTTCAAAAGGTCGCAGAGTCCAGAGACAGCTGTCCCTCGGAGGAACGAAGTTCCTCCCGGAGAACCTTCGGTTCTCCAGTGGTCGACCACCGCAGTGGTCGAAACACCCTGGACACAAACAGGGGATCGCTCCACCTCCCGACTGCATAATAATAAAGGAGGTATTCTCCAAATTCCGCGCGAGCGTCTCCCATCCAATCATAAATCCAACCACATTACAGGAGGTCACCATGGCAATTCGTCAGTTATCCGTATTTGCGGAAAATAAAAACGGCGCTCTTTACGAAATCACCAAGACCCTCGCCGCTGCCCGCATCGACATCCGCGCGTTCAGCATCGCCGATACCGCCAACTTCGGCGTGCTCCGTATGCTCGTCAAGGACGCCACCAAGGCAGCGTCGATCCTCTCCGATAACGGCAATATCGTCTCCGTAGACGACGTTGTCGGCGTAAAGATCCCCGATATCGCCGGCGGTCTGTCCGACATTCTCCGCATCACCACCGCGAAGAACATCAGCATCGCATATCTGTACGCGTTCGTCTCCCGTGAGACCGGCAACGCATACGTTATCCTCCGTGTCGACAACAACAATCACGTGGAAGAAATCCTCGAAGCAGAAGGCTGCACTCTGCTCAAGGAAGAAGATCTGCACTGAAATCCGATACAATTGAAAAATTATCATCTTCGGGGAAACCTTTTTTTGAGGAAAAAGGTTTCCCCGAACCCCTTCCAAAAACCTTTTTGATATGTTATACTAAATAAAACGTTACATAAACTCAGAGGAATTATGAAACAGCAGCAAACCAACCGCAAACCTCAGCCGGCACCGCAATCTGCCGCCGAAAAAGCAAATACCCGCTACATCTTCGCATGTGTCGCGAATATCCTGTACGTCATGCCCGGTCTGATGTGCCTCGCGTTCGGCATCCTGTCGGACGGCTTCTCCACACCGTTCCTGATCGCGATCGTCACTGCCCTTCTCGGCATCCCGGTCGCGTTCACCGGCCTGTACTGCTATAAGCAGCACAAAGGACGCATGATCGTCCTCGCCCTCTCCGCCGTCCAGCTCGTCATGCACATCGTCACGGCGTCCCTCATCACCACATGGTACCTCATCCTCGCCCCCGCCTTCATCCTCACCCTCATCCTCGTCGCCTATTCCCGCGTCATCGAAAACCACTGACCTTCTTCCCCTTTTTCAAATCAATCAAAATTCGCCCCGGGCGAATTTTCACCTTAACATTTCGTCCCGACGAAATATTTCACTCGCCGAAGGCGAATTTCACTCACGCAGCGCGTGAATTTCACATTTTTCCAAAAAATATTTCACTTTTCTTCAACCCACGGAGTACTATCATGATCCAAACCATCACCTCCGCCCTCGGTGAACCCATTTTCCACCTCACCGCCGGCGACGCCTCCTACGTCATCTCGATCTTCCACGGATTCCCGCTCCACCTCTACGCCGGTCCCGCCATCTCCGACGACGACGTCGACTATCTTCTCGTCCGTGTCGGCCATGACTCCGTCGTTCCGCGTCCCGCACATACGCCCGAAGGCTGGTTCTCCTGCGACATCGCCCCCTTCGAATATCCCGCGTACGGCTCCGGCGATTTCCGTCCCTCCGCTGTCATGGTAAAAGCGAAGACCCTCGATCAGACAAACCCCACCGGCGGCGCACCGACCACCGCGGTCATGTACGAATCCCATGAAATTCTCGCGGGCAAGCCGGTTCTCGATCCCTGCCCCGCCGTCCACGCATCCGACGATGAATGTGATACCCTCATTCTCCACTGCACCGACCCCGCAACCGCTTTAAAGTACGACCTTTACTATACCGTCCTGCGTGACTGTCCCGCACTCTGCCGCCGTACGGTCATCAAAAACACCTCCGACACCGAACCCGCAACTCTCCTCCGCGCCTACAGTGCATCCCTCGACTTCACCACCATCGACCCGCAGGCGGAACTCGTCCACCTCTGGGGTACCTGGGGACGTGAACGCCACATGGAACGCACCCCGCTCCTCCACGGCAGCATGTCCGTAAACAGCCGCCGCGGTGCGTCCGGACATTACCATAACCCCTTCGCCGCCCTCGTCACCAGCGAAACCACCGAGGAATACGGCATGGCGATCGGTATGTCCCTCATCTATTCCGGCAACTTTGACATCACCGCCGACGTCGACGCGTTCGGTCTGACCCGCTTCATGGCGGGCATCTCCCCGGACGGTTTCGAATGGCACCTCGCCCCCGGCGCACAGTTCGTCACCCCCGAAGCGGTCATCGTCATCTCCGGCGAAGGTCTCGGCAAGATGTCCCGCGTATACCATAAACTCTACCGCCGGAACCTCTGCCGCGGCGAATGGGCGGATAAGGAACGTCCGATCCTCGTCAACAACTGGGAAGCGACCTACTTCAATTTCGACGACGAAAAACTCGTCGCCATCGCGGAAGACGCGGCAAAGTGCGGCATCGAAATGCTCGTCATGGATGACGGCTGGTTCGGCATCCGCAACGACGACAAGAGCTCTCTCGGCGACTGGTTCGTCAACGAAGACAAAATCCGCTGCGGCCTCGGCAAACTTGTGGAAAAAGTCAACGCCCTCGGACTGAAATTCGGTATCTGGTTCGAACCCGAAATGATCTCCCCCGTCAGCAAGCTGTACGAAGCGCACCCCGAATGGGCGCTTCAGACCGGCGGACGCCCGATGTCCATCTCCAGAAGCCAGTACGTCCTCGATATGACCCGGGAAGACGTCCGCGACTACCTCTTTGACACCATTTCCGGCGTCCTCTCCTCCGCGAACATCGAATACGTCAAGTGGGACTTCAACCGCAACCTTACCGAAGCGGGCAGCGCGCTCCTGCCGGCGGAACGCGGCGGCGAAATCTTCCACCGCTACGTTCTCGGTCTGTATGACCTTCTCGAACGCCTGACCTCCGCGTTCCCGCACATTCTTCTCGAAGGCTGCTCCAGCGGCGGCGGACGCTTCGACCCCGCAATGCTCTATTATTCGCCCCAGTTCTGGACGAGTGATGACACCGACGCAATGGAACGCCTCGACATCCAGCTCGGCACCTCCTTCGTCTATCCGGCATCCTCGATGAGCTGTCACGTTTCCGCGTCCCCGAACCATCAGACCGGCCGTGTAACTTCGTTCACGACCCGCGGCAACGTCGCAATGGCGGGCGCGTTCGGCTACGAACTCGACCTCACCAAGCTGTCCGACGAAGAAAAAGATCTCATCCGCAAGCAGACCGCCGATTACCACCGCTACTACAACATCATCAACCGCGGCGACCTCTACCGTCTGATCCTGCCGACCGACAGCTACAACGGCAAGACCGGCAAGTGCGCGTCGTGGATGTACGTTTCCGAAGACAGGAGCGAAGCTCTCTTCACCTTCGTCGTGATCCGCACGTCCGTTCATCCGGTCTACTTCGTGAAGCTCCGCGGACTCGACCCGAACGCCGTCTACGTCGACCAAACCACCGGACGCGAATACCACGGCGACACCCTCATGAACGCCGGCATGAACCTCACGAAAAACTACCGCGACGGCGACTCCGTTGTCATCCATCTCATCAAGAAATAAACCTCACCCTTCGGCAAAACTCTGTTATCCTATCCAGTATAAAGTTTTTTGAAAGGGGTTCGGGGAAAACTTTTTTTCAAAAAAGTTTTCCCCGAGAAACCCCATTTTATATAAGGAGGAAACCACATGAAAACCATCAAAATGTCGATCATCGGGCTCGGCGGACGCGGGACGTGGTGGCTCGGCGAGCTTCTGAAAATGGAAGACGTTGAGATCACCGCCGTGTGCGACAAATTCGAAGACCGCATGGAACGCGGACGCAAAATGTGCGAAGACCGTTACGGCCGCGACGTCTACGGCTCTACGAAATGGCAGGATGTCGTGAACCGCGACGACGGCAGCGAAGCCGTCATGATCACGACCTACTGGAATGACCACGTCAAGATCGCCATCGCCGCGATGAAGAAAGGCAAGTACGCCGCATTCGAAGTCGGACCGGCGCAGTCCATCCGGCAGTGCTGGGATCTCGTACGCACGTACGAAGAAACGGGCGTTCCCTGCATGCTCATGGAAAACTGCTGCTACAACCGCGAGGAAATGACCGTCCTCAACATGATCAAAAAGGGACTGTTCGGCGAACTCCTGCACTGTCAGGGCGGCTACCAGCATGACCTCCGCGGCGTCGCAAACTCCTTCAGCCGGGACCACGAACGCGCATGGCACTATCTCCACCGCAACGCGGAACTCTACCCGACCCACGAACTCGGTCCGATCATGACCTACCTCGACATCAACCGCGGCAACCGCCTCATGAGCCTCAACTCCATGGCGACCAAATCCCGCGGACTGAAGAAGTACGTCAACGACAAATTCGGTCCCGACCATCCCTTCGCAGACGCGGACTTCAGGCTCGGCGACATCGTCACCACCACTATCCGCTGCGCGAACGGCGAAACGATCGTCCTGACCCACGACACCAGCTCCCCGAGACCGTATTCCCGCGGCGGACGCGTGCAGGGTACCTGCGGTCTCTGGATGGAAGACCTCCACGCCCTCCACATCGAAGGACGTACCAGCGGCGAAGTCTGGGAACCGATGGAAAAGTACTGGGAAGAATTCGAACACCCGCTGTGGAAGAAGACAAAGGCAGCCGACTTCACCGGCGGTCACGGCGGCATGGACTGGCTCGTCATGCGCGCATTCCTCGAAGCGGTGCGCCGTAAGATCCAGACCCCGATCGACGTCTACGACTCTGCGACCCTCATGGCCGTCGCCCTCCTCTCGGAAGAATCCATCTCCATGGGCAGCGCCACCGTCGCTATCCCCGACTTCACCGACGGCATGTGGATCAAACGCGAACCCGGCCCCAAATCCATCTTCTCCCTCTCCGAAGTCGACGACTCCATTTTCGAAGGGGACGTTGAGTTTTGAGTTTTCGCGGGAACCCTTTTTTAAGGAAAAAGGGTTCCCGCACCCTCCTAAAAACCTTTTTGAACAGAAAAAAATGACGACCGTTCTGACTTTTTGGACAGAACGGTCGTTTTTCTTACTTTTTTGAGTTCAGGATGCTGTCCGGCAGAACCGACGTGCGCAGCAGTTCCGCAGGGTCTACGTCCAGTGCATCGGCAATGTTGTAAAAGGCATCTATTGTAAATCCGGTCGCGGTTCCCTTGCCTTCAATTTTGCTCAGGTGCGTTCGGCTGATTCCCGCTTTGACCGCAAGCTCTTCCTGCGACATCCCACGGATTTTGCGTATTGTCGCAATTGTTATTCCCAACTGAATTATTCGGTCACGGTTCTTGAAACTTACTTCCTTGCCCATAATGGTATCCCCTACAGTATTATTCTATAAAAAATTATACTGTAGGAGCGATTTTTATTCAGTAAACATCATAGCGCAGTTGACTTTTCTAGTTCGCAAATGTATAATATAAGACATAAATGATCCCAAAAGATTGCAGAAAGGAGAACATCCGCCATGACCTGCTGCTTTTTCGGAAGCCGCGACACATCCTCGAGCATCCTGCCCGCCCTGCGCAATACCATCCGCCGCGCAGTCAACGAATACGGCGCCGACCGTTTTCTCGTCGGAAATCAGGGACACTTCGATTATATTACCCAGATCATGCTGAATACCTTCATCAAGGACGAATTCCCGTTCATCCGCCGGAACGTCGTCCTCGCCTATATGCCCGGCACCGATCCAAAGCATGAACCGAAGGATTCCTCCATCACAATCTATCCCGAAGGACTTGAAACTGTCCCGCCGCGCTTCGCCATTCTCCGCCGGAATCAATGGATGACCGACCATTCCGACATCGTCATCTGTCATGTCACCCATTCGTGGGGCGGCGCCGCAAAAGCCGTCGAATACGCCGAAAAAAAGAAAAAAATTATCCTTCCCATCCAATAAAAAAGGTACCGCTGAACCCAATGTCATTAACTTAATTCGCGGGGGAAGGTTTTTTTGCGGCTGTTGTATTGCACAGAAACACAACATATTTTTTGTACAGATTTCCCCTTGATTTCACAAATATATGGATATACAATAAACAAGTACATATTGTTTATACCAACTGAACAAAATGCCCTATTCTATCACGGAGGAAAATAGTATAATGAAAACACGCATCCTGTCCCTCATGCTTGCCGTCCTCATGCTCTCGTCCGCCTCGTCTCTGACGGCCTGCAGCGAATCTGCCGCCGATCCAGCTGCCGAAGATGCGGCACAAACGACTCCCGATCCCGTTGAAATTCCCGAAGGCGACGAAGCGGCCGCCGCAGAGGAAGAAGAAACCCTCTCCGAAATTGAACAGCGTCAGCTGCTTCCCGATAATCTTCCCGAAGTGACCTTCGACGGTCAGGAATTCCGCGTCCTCACCCGCCCCGGCGGAGAAACCGGCTTTGACTACTCCATCGAAATCGTCGCGGAAGAACTCACCGGCGACGCCTGCAACGACGCCGTATACAATCGCAACCTGACCGTGGAAGACCGTTTTGACACCAAAATCAGCGTCATGCAGAGCGGTTCTCCGCATCAGGACATCAAAACCTTCGTTACCGCCGGTACACCGGACTATGACATCGTCGGTTTCCACGACTACCTCGCCTACGTACCGATCAACGCAGGCGTACTTATGGACTGGACGGACGTTCCGAACGTCGATCTGACCCAGCCGTGGCACAACCGCTCCGCGAACGACGGCGCGACCCTCAACAACATCCTCTACGCGATCTGTTCCGACCTTTCCATCTCCTCGATGACGTTCACTTACGCCATCTTCGCCAACGCCGACCTTCTTACGGACTACGGCTACAGCACGGAGGACATCTACAACCTCATCCGTGAAAACGAATGGACGATTGACAAGATGATCGAAATCACCTCCGCGATGTACGTGGACAAAAACGGGAACGGCAAGACCGACAAGGACGACGTGTACGGCTTCGGCTATAAAATCGAAAACCCCGCCGACGTATGGATGACCGCATTCGGCAGCAAAGTCTGCGAAATCACGAACGACACCCAGATCACCGTGACCTTCATGACCGAAAAGAACACCTCTATTATTGAAAAACTGGTCAACTGGCACTACACTCCGACCGCATTCAACATTCTGAGCGCAGACTACGAAGAACAGAACTACTTCCTCAACAACAAACTCGTCATGGCACCGCTTCGTTTCTTTGCGGCGTACAACCAGCTCCGCGACATGGAAGCGACCTACATCATGCTTCCGTACCCGAAGTGGGACACTGCGCAGGAAGGCTACTACACAAACGCAGACGACCAGTTCACGGTATTCGGACTTCCTCTGACGTCGGAAGAAAACATCGAATTTGTCACGACGATATACGAAGCACTCTGTGCGGAATCCTACAAGCAGGTATTCCCGATCTACTACGACACGGCACTGAAGGGCAAATACTCCTCCGACCCGACGACGGCCGAAATGGTCGAACTTGTCATGGAAGGACGTGCGTTTGACTTCTCCTTCCAGTTCGGCGAAAGCGTCTTCCAGCGCTTATGCTACAAATTCCGCGACATGCTGCTGACCAAGTCGACGGATCTCGCGTCCGCCTATGCGAAAGTCGAGAAAGCTCTGGATCGCGGTCTGAACAAGACGCTGAAGAAGGCGTACAAAATGGAAGAATAACTCTTTGATCTGCCGCCCTTCCGGCAAAACAAACGGATAAATTAAAAACATTAGTTCAATGGGGAAAAACTTTTTTACAAAAAAGTTTTTCCCCACATTATTTTCTCATTCCCACAGCCCCATATCGTACTTCACGCGTAAAATCCGTGCTGCCGATTCGTTGAGGCGTTCTTCCGTGATCGTGCCGGATTCGACCGCCGCCCAGACCGCCGGGTACTGCGTGTCCCAGTTCGTACAGCAGAGCATGTCGCATCCCGCGAGGATCGCTTCGAGCGCTGCGTTTCCCGTTGCGCAGTAGTCCGTGATGCCCGCCATTGCGAGGTCGTCGGTCATGATGATGCCGTCATAGCCCAGTTCGTCACGCAGGAGCGCCACCGTCTTCGCCGAAACAGATGCCGGTTTTTCCGCGTCGATCGACGACGTGATGATGTGCGACACCAGAACGGATTCCACGCCTTCCTCGATCGCCGCCGCAAACGGTACAAAATCCGATGCGCGCAGCTCGTCGAGCGACCGGTTGTCGTACGCCATGCCAGTGTGCGTGTCCGCTACACTGCCGTATCCCGGGAAATGCTTCGCCACACTGCCGATGCCGCCCGCCTTCGACTCACGGATCACCGTCCGTACAAAATCCGCCGTCCCCGCCGCGTCAAGCCCGACCGAACGCCAGTACATGAAGTCCCCGTCGTTCACGGAGATGTCCGCGACCGGTGCCATGTTCAGATTCAGACCGAGCGACGCGAGCAGTGCTGACTTTTCCGCCGTGTCCTTCCCTATCGCATCCATGCCGCCCCACGAATACAGCGTCCGCGGCGACTTGAACTTGTCCGCGCGGAACTGCGTGAACCGGCTGATGCGCGTCACCGTTCCGCCTTCCTCGTCTACCGCCGTCAGCAGACCGTACTTCGCCTGCGACTGCAGATCCGCCATCTTCGCGGACAGCGTGTCCACGGTCTCGAACTCAAAATTCCCCGCAAACAGAATGTACGCCCCGAACGCATAATCCGCAATCGCCGCCGCGGACGTATCGCTGTACGCCGCCATGAACATCTGCCCGAGCTTTTCGCGAACGGTCATTTTCGCAAGCTCCTCGGAGATCCGGCGTTCGCGCACCGCATCGGGCGTCTCGGGAACCGGTTCAGGTTCCGGTTCGGGAATCACTTCCGGTTCCGGAACAACATCCGGCACAGGCATCGTCTCCGGCTCCGGAACAACCTCGGTCACAGCCTCCGTCACCGGCTCGGTCACAACCTCCGCCATCTCCGCTTCCGCGGCATCCGCCAGCGTCTCAACCGCCGACAATTCCGCATCCACCGCACCCGAAGGCTCCGCATCCCGCAGAACACATCCACCGAGCATCAACCCCGCCAGAATCACCGCCGTACTCTTTCTGAAAATCTGCACAAACTTCATATCTTTCCTCGTCTAAAAAGGTTTTTGGAAGGGTGCGGGAAACCTTTTCCCTCAAAAAAGGTTTCCCGCAAAAACTTTATTTATCCCCGCTGTCTCACGGCTTCGTACATCATAACGGTAGTGGCGCAGGCGACATTGAAACTGGAGGCGGAGGAGGTTTCCGCCATCGGGATGGTCGCCATGGTCGTGCAGAAGGGACGGAGTCCGTCGGAGAGACCGTCCGTTTCGCAGCCGATCATGAACATCGTCGGGACGGTCAGGTCGAGATCGCGAAGCTGAACGTCCGCGTGCGCCGTCGTACCGACGACCTGCAGACTGCCGTATTTTTCCGCAACATCCGCAATAAACGCCGCCAGATCATCGTGGCGCGGCATCCGGATGACCGGCACGTTGAAGAACGAACCCATCGACGCACCGACCACTTCGCGGTCGTACAGATCAACGCCGTGTCCGGTCAGGATCAGCCCGTCGGCGCCCAGTGCGTCAAGTGTACGGATGATCGTGCCGAGGTTGCCCTTGTTGGACGGACGGTCGAACAGCGCGAGCAGCGGCACACCCTTGAATTTGATCTGATCCGGATCGTCCGGACGCATCTTCACGACCGCCATCAGCTCGGACGTATCCTCCTTGTCGGACAGATCCTGCATCAGCGGTGCGTCAAGTTCAATGTTTCCTTCCGTCGTGCGGGTGGACTTGATAACACCCTTCGCCCAGTCGGACATCGGCAGTGCCGGCGCGTAGATCAGGGAGACGATCTCCCAGCCGTTTTTGATCGCTTCGTTGATGTTGCGGACGCCTTCCACAAGGAATTCGTAATATTTGTAACGCTTGTTCCGGTTCGTAGAAAGTACCTCCAGTTTCTGGTATGCCGCGTTTTTCGAATGGATTTTCGTAACTTTCATGATTATCCTCACATTTTTTCTTCGTCATAGACCGCGCGTCCGCCGCCGGTAAACGGAATTCTCGTCCGCGCCGCCAGCAGAAGCGCACATCCGATGTGATCCATCGACAGACGTACCGGCACCGCCACTTTCTTCAGGTGCATCCCGATCAGCGTCCCGCCAATGTCCAGTCCCGCGTCCGCCGCGATGCCGTCGAGCACCACGGGATCTTTCATGTTCCGGTACGCACATGTTCCGAACGATCCGCCCGCCTTCGGCTGAGGCACCGCATTCACTTCACGGTATACCGTCAGACCGAGACCCGATACCGCCAGAGCCGCCGCGACCGCTTCGCGTTCCACCACGATGGCACGGTTCAGATGTTCACAGCACTGCGCCGCCAGATACAGCTTCCGTTCGCTCAGCACCGACGAAATTCCGCGGTAGACCGCCGCCGCGATGTCCGGGGACGAATCGTGCCCGATCACCCCGCCGCCGACCTCCGACGACGAGCATCCGATCACAACGATCCCGCCTTCCGGTACCTTCGCAATGTCACAAAGTTCACGCGCAGCCTGTGCAGCCTGCTTTTCTATGTCAATGAGTTCCATAATTATTCCCTTTCAATCGTTATCTTCGCCGTCTCGCCTTCGAGCGTCACCGTCACGCCGCCGTGGGAAACGGATTCCCCGTCCAGCACAAATTCCCGGCACTCGCGGGCGTTCAGTTTTCCGTAAAATTCCTCCGATCCCGCCTTCGGAATTACATTCAGACAGTCGTACCCGCCGGATCTCGTCCCGTCCATTTCGTACAGGATGATCCCGCGTCCGCCGTACTTGGCAAGCTTTTCGTCAAGTCCCGATGCCATGCGGACTTCCACCGCGTACGCGCGCGTTTCTTCCGCGGGGATCAGCACGAGTGTTTTTCCCTCGTCCTCATCCGCAAACGCCAGCTTCACTTCAAATTCGCCGATACCGTCCAGCACTTCGACCCGTTCGTCCGGCACAAAACCGAGACGCCACTTGTCATACAGGAACCAGTCCGGTGCAAATCCTTCGATCAGCCCCATCAGGCTCCATCCGCCGCACTTTGCGAAATCGCCGCCGCGTTCGCACTGATACGAATAATAGTCCGGCAGTCCCAGAATGTGCCCCGTCTCGTGCGCGAGCAGCAGTCCCTTCCGGAAGTGCATGTCCGCCCCGAACGTCACACAAAGCCCGGACTTGTTCCGCTGACCGCAGACCGGATACTTCCGCGACACCAGCGTCGGCGAATACGGTACCGCCGAACCCTTCACGGGAACGACGTAGAAAATGTCATAATCGTCCAGATCGTAATCGTCCGCGCATACGTCACACGCATCCGCAATGTACGCTGCGTGGATCTCGTACGTGATGACCCGTTCCATTTTGTATTCCGCGTCATCCTTCGGCATCGTATACCAGCCGTCCGCACAGTCGATCGTCAGGTCAATCCGGCCGTCCGATACGGCGGCCATCGCCCGCAGACCGTCCTCCGCGAGAATTTCCTTATAGTACGTCGTCCCGTTGTACGGTGCTTCCGCGTCACAGGCACGGCAGTTCGGGAAATCCACGAAAATCATCAGCGCACGCAGCTTCGCCCGCGCGTCGGCGGAATATTCCGTGTCGATCTTCTGTCCCATGCCGAGCCACGGCGCCGTCTGTTTGAATTTAAACTCTACCATCCCTGCTCCTCCGCAAATTTTTCAATGTAGGCGACGACCCCGTCCCATGCGATGTCGTCCGCCGCATCCTTCGCCGCCTGTACCGCATTCGGCACGGCAGCGGCAAAATCTGCCGCCTCAAACATCGGCAGATCATTCCGGTTATCCCCGAAGCAGACGACATGATCCGCCCCGGTGTAGTCCCTCAGAAATTCCACGGCATGCTTTTTCGACGCTTTTTCATCGAAAATTTCAAGATACCATGTCCCGGGCGCATACGAATCCTCATAATACGTCCGCTTGATGCCGGGTACGCTGTCCACGGAATGATACGCCCGTATCACATCCGCCTCGGGCGCGATGATGCAGAAGTAGATAATGTCTCCTTCGACTTCCATCACGTCGTCGACCTGCCGGAACGGCTTGCCGTAGCGGATCTTCCGCTCGTCCATGAACGCCTGCATCGCGGGATTGCGGATCTCCGTGTAATGGGTCATGAGCCGCTCGCCGTCAATCAGCGAATAAATGAACGGAAACGAGTCCGACTCCCGCATGCAGCGTAAAATCTCCCGCGCACATCCTGTGGAAAACTTCGCACAATCGACGTAATGCCGCTTCGCCATATCGCACGCCAGCACGCCGTTCATCAGCGAAACGGGCGGTGCGTCCGGATCAAACCGGATATCCCCGAGGATTTTTCCGGCGGATTCGATCGTCCGCGCGGTCGCAAAGGTGATCCGCACCCCGCGCGCCGTCAGTGCGTTGATCCGTTCCGCGTCCCCGTCACGCAGGACAGCCTGCGGGGTCAGCAGAGTCCCGTCGAGGTCGGAGACAAAGAGGGTCTTCGATTTATTATATTTCATAAAATTTCCTTTATTTTTTCCGTCTTGCCTTAAAAAATTCCGTCAGCACACCGCGGCACTCCTTCTCGAGTATCCCGAACGTCACGTCGAATTTGTGATTCAGCGGGTACGAATTCAGGTTCAGCACCGATCCCACAGCCCCCGCCTTCGCGTCCTTCGCGCCGCAGACGACTCTGGGCACTCTCGCGCACCAGATCGCCCCCGCGCACATCGGACACGGCTCGAGCGTCACGTACAGCGTGCACCGCGTCAGGCGCCATCCGCCGAGCTTCCGGCATGCCTCCGAAACGGCCGCCGTCTCCGCGTGATACGACGCATCATGGAACACTTCCCGACCGTTGCAGTCCGCCGCGACGATTTTTCCGTCGCGCACGATCACGCAGCCGACCGGAACATCCCCGTACCGCGCCGCAAGTTCCGCCAGCTCGAGCGCTGCCCGCATGTAAAATTCGTCGGTATCCTCACCGGCATCTTCCGCATTTCCGTACCGCGTGACAATCTCCGCGATCACCCGCGCGCGTTCTTCGATCCTTTCATTCTGTTCCCGTGTCATCCGAACCATCCTCCGATTCCGCGTCCGCATCCGCATCTGCAGCATTCCATACTTCCCGCAGACCGCGCCGTACCATCAGCCCCAGAAACGCCCCGAATCCAAGCGATACCAGTCCGAAGTCGATCATCATCCGCACCTGTTCCGCCTGTTCGACCGCGCCGTCCGCGAGCCATGTCAGGTACACGAACGACCGCAGATTCACCAGCATATGCGAAATCACCGCCGCGGCAAGCGAACCGGAACGTTCCATCGCCACCACAAGCAGGACGCCCGCAAACAGCGCGTATACCATCCCGCCGACCGAACCGTGGACGATGGCGAACATGACCGCCTGCGCCAGTCCCGCAAAAATGGGGTGCATCGGCCGCAGTTCCCGATAGTACAGCCAGCGGAACACATATTCCTCAAGAAACGGATGGATCAGCACGAGCGACACAAATTCCGCCGCCATCGTGCCGGCTGCAAATTTCTCGACCACCTGCGCATCCGCCGCCATCGCGACAACATGCATCGCAATGACCAGCGCACCGATGCAGACGAGGGTGTACATCGTTCGCCCGAACCGCGTGTCCTTCTTCCGGAACGGCGGAACATGGCGGTCGTCCCCGCCGTCTGCTCCGTTTCCGCCCCCGTCACCGGACTCCGGAACCGCCGGTACGGCAATGCGCAGCGCATCCGCCCCGCAGCTCATGCGGAAAAAGAAGATCCCCGCCGCCGACGCCGTGACAAAGGCAAATGTGTCACGCAGAACATCCGGCAGGCCGGCCATCCCGAACACAAGAAGTCCGAGCCGCTGGACAATAACCATAATCATAAACGGCATCATCACCCCGACCAGCCGTCGAATATTTGTTTTTTCCAATATATCTCTCCTTACAGGGGGGAGTTGTCCCCGCTTCCAAAACGTTCGGACGAATGGTGCAGCCGAGTCTGTACAGACCGGTTATCTACAATTATTATAAGTTCTATTATAACACGCGCCGCCGTCATTTGCAATGGCAGGTACGGTGATTTCCTGTGGAAAAGTACACGAAATCACATCCGCACCACCACGTCTGCGAGCCGTTCCGTTTCTGTGTCGTGCGTGATACAGATCACTCCCTTTTCCGTCTCCGCGAGAAACCGTTTCAGCCATTCGACGGTCTCTGCGTCCAGATTGTTCCCCGGTTCATCCAGGATCACGACCGGAGCATCCTTCAGAAGCGCACGTGCGATCGAAATTTTCTGTTTTTCCCCGCCTGAGAGCGCATCCGTCCCCGCCGTGACCGTACGCTCCGCGAGATGTGAGATCCCCAGTTCCGCCATCACCGCATCAACTTCCGCGTCCGACGCCGCCGGACGTCCGAGACGGACATTCTCCCTCACCGTTCCCGCAAACAGATACGCTTCCTGAGGCGCATACGCGATTTGCTTCCGCCATGCGTCCGGCGAAATTCCCGCGAGATCCGTCCCGTCCGCGTACAGTTTCCCGCCGCATGGAGACAGAAGTCCGCACAGACCTTTGATCAGCGTCGACTTGCCGCTTCCGTTCGTGCCGCAGACCGCCGTTTTCCCGTGCAGCTCCAGTTCAAACTCCAGCCCGTCAAACACCGGACGATCGTCGTTTTCATACGCGAACGACAGATTCTCCGCGCGGAGCTTTTTCACTTCCGACGGTTCCGCACCGCCCGTGCGCTCCTCACGTTCGTAGAAAATCTCCATCCGTTCCGCGTTGTTTTTCATCTTCGGGAACGTCCGGATCACCGTTCCGACCGTGCCGATGACCGAGCCGAATACGCCGAAATACCCGACCATTGCCGCGACCGTACCGGGCGTGATCTGTCCGCCTGCCGCAAGAACCGCACCGGAGAGGAGCACCGCGAACGTGCAGAACGTTTCAAGAAACGCCGAAATTCCGCCCGCAATCCGTCCGCAGCGGATGCTTTTCCTCTGTACACCGTCGAAATACATCCGGTATGCGCGGTCGAGCCGTCCGGTCAGCGCATCCGCCAACCCGTACTGCTTCACGATATGCGGCTGACGGATGATCTCCTCTTCGAACGACCGTACCTTCGACTGATACTCCCGCGTCTCCATGTCGTATTTCTTCTCGTATTTCCGCACAGCAATCGGTACCGTCAGTTTGACCAGAGACACCGCGAACACGATCGCCGTGTACAGCGGGCTGACCGCCAGCGCACTGTACAGCAGGTACGAAAGCGTCACGGCAGCCTTCGCAAGATCCGTAACGATGTTCACGAAATTGCAGCGCAGATCGGTCGGCTCCCATTCCAGCCGGTGCTGAAGATCTCCCGCGTCGCATGCCAGAACGGCGGCATATTCCTTGTCGAGAAACCGTCCAAGCACCATACGGTCGTGCAAAAGGGCGTATTTTATCATAAAAATGTTCGAAAAAACATTGATAAACGGGATCAGCAGCACCGTCGCCGCAATGCAGGCGAGCAGCTTCCACAGGTTCTCCTGCCCGAATGCAAAGTCAAGGCGGAACACCGCGTCCGCAAACTGCCCGAGAAGCCCCGCCGTCCGCACGGTCAGAAGTCCTTCCAGTACCTCCTGCAGACCGTACAGCAGGATCGGCAGCGCCGTCGCGCGGATGCAGTCCGCATAAATCTTCCGGTGAATGTATTTTTTATCGTTCATGGACAATCCCTCCTTCCGCGACCGTATAACGGTCCATGTGCATCGTGTCAAACATCATGTCGTGTGAGATCACAACAATCCCGCCGCCGCGTTCCTTCAGCATACGGCACAGGCATTCGCGCCCCGCTTCGTCGAGCGAATTGGTCGGTTCATCGAGCAGCATCAGCGAAGCCCCCGACGCAAATCCGAGCGCGAGGAATACTTTTTTCCGCTCCCCGCCCGACAGCGTGCCGGCCGCCTGACCGAGCAGTTCGTCCGTCAGACCGAATTCGTGCGCATACCGCGCCGCCGTTGCCGCACGTTCCGGCGTCAGCGCCATGGCGTACAGTTCCGCTGCCGAAAATCCGAACACCGCGTCGTCCTGCGGAAGATAGAACACCCCGTCCGGATACCGCAGTTCCTCCGGACGCACACCTCCGACCATGACCGAACCGGCGTCCGGCTTTAGCAGTCCCGTAAACAGCCGGAACAGCGTCGACTTTCCGATGCCGTTCGCCCCGCGCAGAAGAACCGCACCCGACGTGTCGACCGTCCCCGATACATCCCGCAGAACGGCATTGTCTCCGTACGACAGCGAAACGCACTCAAGCACGATCCCGCCGTCCGCCGGTCCTTTTGCCACTGTTCCGCCGTCCGCAAACCAGCCGGACATCCGTTTTTCCGCCGTCTTCACGACGGCAAACTCCGGGATCGACGAAAAGATCCCCCGGACCGCCTCGAACAGTCCGCCCGAAAGCGCGATCCCCGCGACGGCCGTTTCCGTTTCCGTCACACCGGTCAGCACAAACGCGCCGAGCACGCCGTACGTCCCGTATTTCAGCAGATTTTCAACGAATGCGTCCATGGAATCCTCGACCCGTCCGGTGATCTCCATTTTATTGCATACGCGCAGATACCGCCGGTGAAACGCCGCCATCCGGTCGAGCCACCACTGCTTCAGCGCATACATCCGGATCTCGGCGAACCCGCCGAAGGTCTCCATCGTGAGGTCGGTGCATTCCGCCTCAATATCCTCGTAATCATCGTAATTCTGCTGGATGTACCGCTTCACGATCACGGGCGGCACCATCTGGATCAGCGAAAACGCCAGCAGAACGAGCGCGGCGGGCACGCTCTGTGCGAGCAGATAGACAAAATACACCGCCGCCGTGAGGATTCCCGTAAAGAAACCGGGATACAGGTTCAGATGCTTTCCCGTAACGGTGGAAAATTCCGCATTCAGGGATTCGTTCGCTCTGCCGTGCTCGGCGGCATACAATACATGGAGCGGGCAGGCGAGAAAACGCCGGTACAGCTCCATTTTGCACCGGTGCAGTGCCGCAGACGACGCCCGGTCGAATCCAATACCGGAAAAAACGTCAAACAGACGCAGGGCAATCATAACGGCAAGCAGCAGAATCCCCGTCCGCACGGCGCCGGAAACATCCGTACCGACGGCAGAGGAAACCAGTTTTGCGGACAGCCGCGCAGTCAGCAGACCGAACGGGACGGGAACGAGCCGCAAAAACCATGCGGCAAGCGTGACCCTCCGCAGGATGGGCGCAAAAATCCCGGAAGGTGAATTTGAGTTATGTTTCATGATAAAAATCCTTTCAAATCAGAAAACAGAAAAAGCAGAGAGACGCAATAACGTGACCCTCTGCCGCCAAACCGAACAAAAAAGGTCACGGACGAACGTCCGTGACCGAAAAACCAATGTTTCAGCCGGCAAAAGGCATCAGAAACAAAAGCTCAGCAAAACCTGCGCTTTCCGCCTTATACCGACGTACCCGAATTCTGAAAAACGGGGAATTAGGCTCCGCACAACGTTCGTCGTTTACTTCATCTGAACGGAGCAGACCGATTCAAAACCCGCAATCTTATAAATTTTCATGAAAAACCTCCGAAATACGATTACATGAACATGATGTTGGATTCAGTATAACACAATCAGGGACGGATGTCAAGCATAAAGACGGAAACGTGAGCGGCAGTCCCGCTCCGGAAATATAAGCAACACTACACCCGCCTGTTGAACGTCTCTCTTGCAATCCAGCAGAAAATCCGCTATACTATCCTCAACAGAACCGGTTTTGAATTCAACAAAAATGAGGTATCCCCCATGACCATCGGTCAGCGAATCAAAAAACTCCGCCGCGAGCGTGACATCACACAGGAACAGCTCGCCGAATATCTGAATCTTTCGGCATCCGCCGTCTCCCAGTGGGAGTGCGGCCGCGTGATGCCGGACATTTCCCAGCTCCCGCTGCTCGCGAACCTGTTCGAAGTCAGCGCGGACGTCCTCCTCGGCATCGACGTGGACAGCAAAACGAAAAACATCGATGAAATCCATCGGACAGCACTCCAAGCCTCGCAGGAGGGACGCCGTGACGAAGCCATCGGCATCCTCCGCGAAGGACTGCGGCAGTACCCCGACAGCTTCAAGCTGATGGAATTTCTCGTCAGCGAACTCCGCTGCCGTCCCCCGAAGGATGGTGAAACCGCCGAAGAACTCGCCGCGTACCGCCGCCAGATGGAGATGTATCTCGACAGAATCCTCGCCGGATGCACGGACGACACCATCCGCAGCCGCGCGGTTGAGACGGCGTGTTTCCTCTATCCCGAGATCGGACGGTACGACGACGCGGTCAGGCTTGCCGAAAGCATCCCCGAGGGCTTCACGCGCCGCGAAATGCTGAGTTTTCTCTACACCGGCACGAAGCAGTACGAAACGAAGCGCGACGACATTCTCGGCAAATTTTCCAATTCCATCGGCGACCTCACCGACCTTGCCGAAAGCAAATATGACAACGGTACGGACGTCTTCACAGACGACGAAAAACTGCGGCTGTACGAAAAGCAGATCGCTATGTTCGCGATGTATTTTGACGACGGCCGGTATCTCTACCACGCGCAGTACCCGAAAATCGCGCATCTCGCCTCCGCAAAGATCCATGCCGAGCGCGGTGACCGCGAAAGAACGCTGTATCATCTCGAACAGGCGGCAGAATTCGCCGTCGAATTCGTCACAATGAAGGAGGACGACGTTCTCACTTCCCTCCTTTCCCGCGGCATTCCGGACGGCGGCGCATGGCAGGAGGAACACAATCAGGCGCAGTGGATGCTCGAGACCTGTGCACACCCGCGTTACGATTTCATCCGAGGAGATGAACGCTTCAGACATCTTGTGGAAAACTTAAAACTTTACGCGAAATAAAAATTGACAAAAGCTCCGTTTCGTCCTATAATGGAAAAAAACGAAACGGAGCTTTTTCATGAATCTGATCGAAAAAAAGGTCGAATCCGAACTCATCTACGACGGCAAGGTCGTGCATCTCTATAAAGATACCGTCGAACTTCCCGACGGCAACCACGCGATCCGCGAATACGTGAAGCACATCGGCGCGGTCTGCGTCGTCCCCGTAACGGACGAGGGCGACGTCATCCTTGAACGCCAGTACCGCTACGCCGTGGACGAGATCTTAGTCGAGATCCCCGCCGGCAAGCTCGACGCCCCCGACGAAGACTGGGAGGAAGCTGCCCGCCGCGAACTCCGCGAAGAAACCGGCGCGGAAGCGCGCGAACTCATCGACCTCGGCGACTTCTACGGTTCCCCCGCCATCATGGGCGAACGTATCCGCATGTTCCTCGCCCGCGGTCTGACCTTCACCGACCAGCACCTCGACGACGATGAATTCCTCGAAACCTTCCGCCTCCCCCTCTCCGAAGCCGTAAACCAGATCATGTCCGGCAAAATCCCAGACGGAAAAACCCAGGCCGGAATTTTACGCGCAGCTGCTATGCTGAAGAAGTTTTGAGAGTGCAATAGTAGAGTTCGGGGGAACGCGCTTTCTTGAAAGAAAGCTGAGCAAAGAACTTTATACTATTGTAGCCGGTTTGAAGTTTTTGCGGAGCTTTTTTCAAAAAGCGACCGTTTCCCCTCTCCAAGCCCCTTCCACTAACCTCACCACAAGAAAGGACACACCACCATGAAAACCGGAATGAACAGCGGCTCGTTCGCATACCTTCCGCTCGACCGGATGTACGTCCGCATGCGCGAACTCGGGTACGACGCCGTCGACCAGGATCTCGCGAATACGAAAGCGACATGCTACCGCGATCGTACCGCAATGGAAGAACACTGCAAAGCTGTCCGTGAAGCTGCCGAAAACGCGGGACTCAGCATTTCGCAGGTGCACGGACCGTGGCCGACCGACGATACCACTGCAGAAAACCGCGCAAAGACGCTCGAGGATATGCGGCTTGCCGTGTATGGCTGTCATCTGCTGAACTCGCCGTACCTCATCATCCATCCGCAGATGCCGTACGGCTGGGGACGCGAAGAGGATGCCGACTTCGCCCTCTCCCTCACCGTGGAGCTTATGAAGAACCTCATGCCCGACTGCGAAAAATACGGCGTGACTCTCTGCCTTGAAAACATGCCCATGACCGCGCACCGCATCTCCACCATGGACCGCATCGCAGAAGCCGTCGCCATGGTCGGTCATCCGAACGCCGCCATCTGTTTCGATACCGGACATACGAACGTCTTTGGTGCAGACCTCGGCGACGCCGTACGTACCGCCGGAAAGTACCTCCGTACCCTCCATGTTCACGACAACGACGGCAGAAGCGACCGCCATCAGCTCCCCTACCTCGGCACGGCAAACTGGGACTCCTTCACGAAAGCCCTCGCCGAAACGGGATTCGACGGCGTGATGTCCCTCGAGACCCGCGGTCCCGTCAGCGGAAACATGCCCGCCCCCGTCCGCGACGCCGCGGAAAATCTAACGTACGCCACCGCAAAACAGCTCGCGGATGCTGTGGAAAACTACAGATAAATCAACAGCAAAAAACGGTATGACCAAACATCATACCGTTTTCTCATGCAGTCTGCACAACGCTATTTCTGTTATATATTCAAAAAGGTTTTGGAGAGAGGTTCGGAGAGGACCTTTTCCTTAAAAAGGTCCTCTCCGAGAAACTCCATTTTATCAAAGCATATGTGCGCGGAGTTCTTCCGGAGACAGCGGGGACAGATCCGCCGGAGCAACGTCAAAGACGGTCTTGCAGCCGGTCATACCGCGTCCGTGCATCTTATAGATCGCGCGTGCAAACGCCACCAGAACGCTCGACGTGAATTCCGGATTGGAATCGAGTTTCAGGCTGTATTCGATCACGTGCGTGTGCTCGCTGTCCCATCCGGTCACACCGGTACGGATGACGCTGCCGCCGTGCGGAATACCCGCGTGATCGCGCTTCAGTTCGTCCATCGTGATGAAGGTCACGGTCGTGTCGTAGTCCGCGAAATAGTTCGGCATGGTCTTGATCTCACGTTCGATCCGTTCGAGATCCGCGCCTTCTTCCGCCACAACGTAGCATTCGCGGGTGTGCTTCTGACGGGTCGTCAGCTCGGGCTGTTCGCCCGCACGTACCGCTTCCAGCGCCGCCGGAACGGGAACCGTGTACTGACGTGCGTCAAGAACGCCGTCGATGCGGCGGATGGCGTCGGAATGTCCCTGGCTGACGCCGCGTCCCCAGAAAGTGTAATCCTTTCCGTCCGGAAGAACGGCAGACGCGTACAGGCGGTTGAGCGAGAACATGCCGGGATCCCATCCGGCGGAGATGAGCGCGATATGACCGGATTCCTTCGCCGCGCGGTCGACGTTGTCGAAATGTACCGGAATCGCCGCATGGGTATCAAAACTGTCGAGGACGTTGAAGTCCTTCGCCAGAGCGGGCGTCATTTCCGGAAGGTCGGTCGCGCTGCCGCCGCAGATGATCAGCACGTCGATTTTATCCTTGAAATTTTCGAGTTCCGACGCATGATACACCGGAACATCGGAGTGAACCTTCACCGTTTCGGGCGCACGCCGAGTGAACACGCCGACAAGTTCCGCGTCGGGAGCAGCCGCCGCCGCGCATTCCACGCCGCGACCGAGATTTCCGTAGCCGTAAATCGCAAGTTTCATCATAGAAATATTGTCTCCCGGGGAAAACTTTTTTGAAAAAAAGTTTTCCCCGGACCCCTTTCAAAAAACTTTATACTGGACAGGATGACATAGTGAGTGCAGATTCAAAGTCAGAAACAAACGTTATCCCATCAAAAATAATGGAATAATTATAGTACAATCGCGTTTTTCTGTCAAGAATCAGAATGTAAAACCTCCCCCCGAACGGGCAAAAAAATTTCCGTCCCCGCATTTTCCTTGACTTTCCATCCATACAATGCTATAATAAAAAAGTTACCGTAATTTTATGCACAGGTTCTTAATCATATTTATTTCAAAAGGTTTTTGAAAGGGGTCCGGGGAAAACTTTTTCCTTAAAAAAGTTTTCCCCGGGAAACATCATTTTCTATGACACTCTGGGAACTGTTTATCATCGCAGTCGGGCTGTCAATGGACGCCTTTGCGGTCGCGATCTGCAAGGGGCTGTCCGTGCAGACGCTGAAGCCGAAGCACGCACTCATCACCGGTTTATGGTTCGGCGTATTTCAGGCGCTGATGCCGACGCTCGGCTATCTTCTCGGCACGCAGTTTGCCGACTACATTGTGGCGATCGACCACTGGATCGCATTCATTCTGCTCGGACTGATCGGCGCGAACATGATCCGCGAAGCGCTCGGCAAGGAAGAAGAGGAATGTCTTGACTGCTCGTTCGGTGTCAGAGCGATGTTCCCCCTCGCGATCGCAACGAGCATCGACGCCCTCGCGGTCGGCGTGACATTCGCGTTCCTCGGCGTAAAGATCGTACCGGCGGTCTCGTTCATCGGCGTCATCACGTTCGCCCTGTCGGCGTTCGGCGTATGGCTCGGCAACGTTTTCGGCAGCCGTTTCAAGAGCACGGCGGAACTCGCGGGCGGCGCGGTCCTGATCCTCATGGGCATCAAGATCCTGCTCGAACACCTCGGCATCCTCGCATAACTTCACATCTGACATAAAAAACGGAGGACCATCATGGCAATCGAAAAAGTAAAAGAATACTTCGCCGGACACGGCATCGCAGACCGCATCCTCGAATTCGACGTCTCCAGCGCCACGGTCGACCTTGCGGCAGCCGCCATCGGCTGTGCCCCCGGCCGTATCGCAAAAACCCTCTCCTTCAGCGTGAACGGCAGCGCAATCCTGATCGTCTGCGCCGGCGATGCCCGCATCGACAATCCCAAATACAAAGCCCGCTTCTCTGCCAAAGCAAAAATGCTGACCCCGGACGAAGCCTCCGCCCTCGTCGGTCACGCCGTCGGCGGCGTCTGTCCCTTCGCAGTAAATCCCGGCGTCTCCGTCTTCCTCGACGAATCCCTCCGCCAGTACGAAACCGTCTACCCCGCCTGCGGCAGCTCCAACAGCGCCATCGAACTCACCATCCCCGAACTCGAACAGTATTCCTCCAACTTCTCCGGCTGGGTGGACGTCTGCAAGTTCGCGTGAATCCTATAACAGCGGTTTTGTCCGCTGTTTTTTTGTTTGTGCATATCGTTCGGGAGGGGGAACGGTCGCTTTTTTCAAAAAGCGACCGTCTCCCCCGAAGATCGTCGAAGACGATCTTCACGCCACCCTTGCAATCTCTCCCCCCTTGTGATATAATGTAAACGGCAAATTATGCACACATATAAATCTATTTAAGAAGGAAACAGAATGGCAAAAAATAAAAGCAAGAAAACCCCGGCAGACCCCCGGTGCGGGATCGTCGGCGGACAGGCTGTGCTTGAGGGTGTTATGATGAAGTCGTACGACCGGTGCAGCCTTGCGGTGCGGACACCGGACGGAGAGATCGCCGTGGACAATTCGACGTTCACTTCTCTCAGAAAGAAGTATAAAATCTGCGCACTGCCCGTCATCCGCGGATGCGTCAGCTTCGTGGAACAGCTCAAGCTGAGCATGGATATGCTCACAAAATCGGCGGAAATGCAGGGCGTCGACCTCGACGAACCCGAAACGAAATTTGAAAAATGGCTCATGGAAAAGTGCGGGGATAAGCTCATGCCCATCATCTCCGCCATCGGGATGGTCCTCGGACTTGCCCTCGGCGTCGGGCTGTTCCTCCTCTTCCCCACCTTCGGCGCGAAGGGTCTGGACGCTCTCACCGGCGGCTTCATCGGTCAGTATGCGCTCCTTCGCTCCTTTGTCGAAGGGCTCATCCGCATGTTCCTCTTCGTCGGCTACGTCTGGATCGTTTCGTTCATGCCCGATATCCGACGAACCTATGAGTACCACGGTGCCGAACATAAATCCGTCGCCTGTTTTGAAGCCGGTCTTGAGCTGACCCCCGAAAACGCACGGGGCTGTACCCGCTTCCACCCCCGCTGCGGTACCAGCTTCATTTTCGTGATGCTGATCCTCTCCATCATCATCAACTCCTTCCTCACGTGGGATAATGTCTGGATCCGCTTCGGCTCCAAACTGCTGATCCTCCCCCTCATCGTCGGTCTCGGCTTCGAATTCATCCGCTACGCCGGCGGCCATGCGAATTTCTTCACGAAACTCGTCTCCGCGCCCGGTCTCTGGATGCAGCGCATCACCACCCGCGAACCCGACGACAGCCAGCTGGAAGTCGCTCTCCTCGCACTCAAGAACGCCATCCCCGATGACTTCGGCAGCCTCTGGAACGAAACCGAAGCAAAAAAGCGGAGGAATCCGCAAAAAATGAGGACACCGCGGAATGACCGTCCGTGACATCATCCGTCTCCTCACCGATGCGGGCATCGCCCCTGCCGACGCGCGCTCCGAAGCCCGCCTGCTCACCTCCCACTTCACGGGAAAACCCGCCGCATACCTCCTCGCGAATCCGGACGAAGATTTCCCCTCTCCCGACCTCGCGGAAGCCGCGGCAAAACGCGCGAAGCGTTACCCTCTCCAGTATATCATCGGTACGTGGGAGTTCTACGGACTCCCCTTCGCCGTAAGTGAACATACTCTCATCCCCCGTCCCGATACGGAACTCATCGCCGAGGCCGCCATCCGTCATACCCCCGCAAACGGATCCGTCCTCGATCTCTGTACCGGCTCCGGATGCATCGCGGCGGCCGTGCTTGACAGCGTAAAATCCACACAGGGCACCGCCGTCGACCTTTACCCCGAAACTCTCCGTGCGGCAGAGGAAAACCTGAAAAATCTCGGTCTCTCCGACCGCTGTACCTTCCTCTGCGGCGACGCGACAACCGACCTCTTTGATCCGGATACCGCGTTCGACGTCATCGTCTCAAATCCCCCGTACGTCACCGCGGACGAAATGAACGGCCTTGAACCGGAGCTGTCGTTCGAACCGGCACATGCCCTCACCGACGGCGGTGACGGTCTCTCCATCCTCCGGAAAATCATCGAAATTTATAAAAATCACCTCGCTCCGTCCGGAGTCATGATTCTCGAGCACGGCTGGAAACAGTCCGATGCCGTCCGTGCCATCGCCGAACAAAACGGCATGTCCCACGAAAAAATCATGGACTACGGCGGAAACATCCGCGGAGCGATATTAAAAGCTAAGAGCTAAGAACGAATAGTGAATAGCTATGCTGAATCGTCCGTCCGAAGACCTGAAATTCAACCCGGTTATTCACTATCAGCTCTACAGGAGTCTCCCATGGAACGATCGATCAAATTCTGCGACGTCACTCTCCGTGACGGCGAACAGACCCCCGGCGTGCACTTCGCGGTACCCCAGAAACTCGACATCGCCAAACGGCTCCGCCGCATGGGAACCGACATCATCGAAGCCGGCTTTCCCGCGTCCTCTCCGGGGGACTTCGAAGCCGTGTCCGCCGTCGCGCAGGACATGGCGGACGACGACCGGTGCACCGTTTCCGCGCTTGCCCGCATGACCACTGCGGACATCGACGCCGCCCTCCGCGCCATCGAACCCGCGAAACGGAAACGCCTGCACGTCTTTATCGCGACCAGCGATATCCATCTTGTCAATAAACTGCACATGACCCGCGAACAGGTCCTCGCCCGCATCTACGAGTGCGTGACCTACGCAAAAAGCAAACACATCGCCGACGAGATCGAATTCTCCGCCGAAGACGCCACCCGCACCGACCTCGGCTTCCTCTGCCAGGCGGTCGAGTGCGCAGTAAATGCCGGAGCATCCGTCATCAATATCCCCGACACCGTCGGCTATACTACCCCGGACGAGTTCACAGACATCCTTCATGCCATCCGTACCGCCGTCCGCGGGAAGTACGAACTTTCCGTTCACTGCCACAACGACCTCGGTCTCGCCAGTGCAAACAGCATCGCTGCCGTCCAGGCGGGCGCGACCCAGATCGAATGCACGATTAACGGACTCGGCGAACGTGCCGGAAATGCTCCGTTTGAGGAGATCGTCATGGCACTGACCGTCCGTCACGACGTCATCGGCGTCTTCCACCGCATCAATACCCGCGAGATCACGGAAACGAGCCGTCTCGTTGCGTCCATTTCCGGCATCCCCGTCTCCCCGAACAAGGCCGTCGTCGGTGCAAACGCCTTCTCCCATGCGAGCGGCATCCATCAGCACGGCGTCATGAATTCCCGCGCTACCTACGAGATCATGGATCCCGCGGCGATCGGACTGAACAATGCGGACACTCTCGTCCTCGGCAAACTCAGCGGACGCCACGCCTTTGCGGAACGCGTCCGAACAATGGGCTATTCCCTCACCTCCGAAGGCATCGACGCGGCGTTCACCCGCTTTAAGGAGATCGCAGACAAGAAATCCGTCATCACGGACGAAGACGTCCGCGCCATCGTCGGCGAATACCTCGACTCCCTCGAAGGACGGTATTACCTTTCCTCGTTCCAGATCCAGTCGGGCAACCACATCAAGGCCATGGCACTCGTCACCCTGAAAGTGACCGTCGACGGCGAAGAACCGTATGAAATCACGGAAGCTGCGCCCGGCGAAGGTCCGATCGACGCGGCGTTCAACGCCGTCGAACGCATCGCGGGTGCGGAAGATACGGAGCTCATCTCCTACGGCATCACCGCCGTCACGGAAGGCACAGACGCACTCGGCGAAGCACGTGTCAAGCTGAAATCCCTCGCTGACGGATCCGTCTACACCGGCCGCGGCGTCTCCACCGATGTCATCAAGGCGTCGATCAAAGCATACCTCAACGCCGTCAACAAATGGACGAACGCAAATAAGAAATAATCCGCACCAACCTCCTCCTTTTACCCAGATTAAAGCTTTTTGAAAGGGGTTTGGGGAAAACTTTTTCTCGAAAAAGTTTTCCCCAAGGAACTCCATTTGATATGAAAATCGAAATTTTTGACACAACGCTCCGCGACGGCGAACAGGGTGCCGGAGTGGAGTTTTCCTCCGACGACAAGCTGCGCGTGATTCACGCGCTCGACGGTCTCGGCGTATCCTATATTGAAGCCGGCATGATGACCGACGATCCCGCGAAACATGCGTTTTTCCATACGCTTTCCAAAGTGAAGCTGAAAAATGCGAAGCTCGCCGTCTTCGGACAGACCTGCCGCACCGGTGAAAAAGCATCCGAAAATCCCGCACTCCGCGCCATTGCGGAGTGTGACGTCCCCGCCGCCGTCCTTTACGGCAAGGCGTGGGAATACCAGGTCACAGACGTCCTGAAGACCACCGGCGGGGAAAATCTCCGCATGATCTACGACAGCATCTCCTTTGTGAAGTCTTCGGGCAAGGAAGTCATCTTCGATGCCGAACACTTTTTCGACGGTTACGCCGACAATCCCGTCTATGCCATGTGCGTCGTCGACACCGCGTTCCGTGCGGGTGCTTCCCGTGTCGTCCTCTGTGACACCAACGGAGGCATGCTCCCTGACGTCATCGGCATGGTCTGTGCCGCTGTCACAAAAAAGCATAAAAACATCGGCATCCACTGCCACAACGACCTCGGCATGGCGGTGTCCTGCTCTGTTTCGGCCGTTCTTTCGGGCGTGTCGCAGGTACAGGGGACCATCTCCGGCATCGGCGAACGCTGCGGAAACGCCAACCTCGACACCATCATCCCCGTCCTGCAGCTCAAGCTCGGCTTCGACTGCATCGGGGAGAATATCAAAAATCTCTCCCGTACGGCTCGTACCGTCAACGAAGCCGCCAACCTCGCCTTCAACGAAAATGAACCGTTCGTCGGCGGGTACGCATTCACCCATAAAGCCGGTGCGCACATCGACGGCGTATCGAAAGCCCCACGTGCGTTCGAGCACATCACCCCCGAATCGGTCGGGAACCGCCGCAACATTGTCGTGAGCGGGCTCTCCGGACGGGCGGCGGTTATCGACAAAATGCGGGCGTACATGCCCGACCGTGCGTTCCGCAAGGACGACGAAGGCGTCATCCGCACGGCGGCAATGATCCGCGAGCGCGAATCCGCCGGCTACGCCTACGAAGACGCGGGCGCGTCTCTGGCACTCCTCATCGACGAAGCCCTCGAACGCCGCAAGCGCTATTTCAACCTCATCAGCCTGAAAGTCATGGTGGACTCGCAGAACGATGGGGACATGGGCGCGTCGGCGGTCATCAAAATTTCCGTCGGCGGCCGCGAAGAACTCACCGCCGGCGAAGGAAACGGTCCGGTCAACGCCATCGACGAAGCGCTGCGACGCGCGCTGCTCCGGTTCTATCCGGAGATCGCGGACATGCGGCTGACGGACTACCGTGTCCGCGTGCTGGACTCCAACGCGACAGCATCGTCGGTACGTGTTTCCATCGAATCCACGGACGGTGTGTCCGTCTGGCGCACCATCGGCGTGTCGAGCGACGTCATCAACGCGAGCTGGCAGGCGATGTGCGACGCGGTGGAATACATGCTGCGGATGCGCGAAGCGTAATTTTCCGACAAATCCCTCATTTCACATAAATCCATCTACATCCGAAAGGTCATCCATATGAAAACTGTTGCTGTTCTCTTCGGGGGCAAATCCTCCGAATACGAAGTTTCCCTCTCCTCTGCGTACGGCGCACTGACCAACATCAATACCGAAAAATACAACATCGTCAAGCTCGGCATCACCCGCGAGGGGCAGTTCTGGTATTACTGCGACTCCAACGAAAAGATCGCGGACGGTACCTGGGTCGACGGCGAAAAATATCCCGTCTCCCTCGACCTCACCGGCGGCGGACTCATCATCTTCCGCAACGGCAATGCCGAACACATCCGCGTCGACCGTGTCCTTCCGATGATCCACGGCAAGTTCTGCGAAGACGGCACCATGCAGGGCATGTTCGCCGTTGCGGGCATCTCCGTTGCGGGCTGTGACTGCGCATCCTCCGCCGTCTGCATGGACAAAGCCATCACCAAAGCGATCGTTGATGCCGAAACCGGCATCCGTCAGGCATGGACAATCGTTGCCGACGCCGCCGATTGTCCCGTCCTCGAAAACGAAGAAACCCCCGAAATCGCCGACCTCCGCCGCCGCTGCGAACGCAAATTCGGTTATCCGATGTTCGTCAAGCCCTCCCGTGCCGGCTCCTCTGTCGGCGCATCCAAGGTCAAGACCGCAGCCGCGTTCAACAAGGCAATGTTTGTAGCCTTCGCGGAAGACACCAAGGTTCTCGTCGAAGAGTGCATCGGCGGACCCGAAATGGAAGTCGCCGTCCTCGAAGAAAACGGCAGATACACCGTTGCAGGCCCCGCGGAAATCGACGTCGGCTCCAGCGAATTCTATGACTACGAAACGAAATACGTCAGCGACGCATCGTCCTACTACCTCCCCGCCCGCCTGAGCGAAGAAAAGCAGCAGGAAGTCCGCGACAAGGCCCTCGCGATCTTCAAAGCCCTCGACTGCCGCGGCTACTCCCGCGTCGACTTCTTCCTCCGCAAAAACGGCGAATTCGTCTTCAACGAGATCAACACCCTTCCCGGCTTCACCCCCATCTCCATGTACCCGAAAATGATGATCCACCACGGCATCTCCTACGCCGAGATCATCGACAGACTGATTGGTGAATAAATTTTCTCGGGGAAAACTTTTTCGAGAAAAAGTTTCTGAGACTTACGGAGTAAGTCTCGACCGATCCCCTTTCAAAAAGCTTTAAACTATAAGGATTGACATAGTAAGTGCAGAGCGTTCGATATCAAAACGTCTGCAAACTGCGCCGCCGGTTTGGTATTCCAAATCTGCACATCCTTTGTCTGTCCAATTCGTTTAAAAGTTTTTGAAGAGGGGTTCGGACGAGTCTGCTGCGCAGCCTCAGGGACTTTTCCTCAAAAAGGTTCTCCCCGATAATACATCCCCCCAAAGGAGGTTTCCCATGCCTATCTTAATGAAACCCGTTTCCTCGATGGAAAAGTGCTTTATGGACGAAGCGTACGAGTCCAAGAAGGCCATTTCCGCGGGCACCGCACTGCGCGGTGAAGAATTCTGCTTCGAGATCGCCTATACGTCCGACGAACCGGCGCATCATCCGAAGGCGACGTTCACCCTCGCGGTGGAATCGCCGATTGCGGAATATGTGACCGTATCGAAGGTCGAACAGGTACCCGTCCGTGTTCCCTGCTATCGCTGGGCGGACGACAACTATCTCCGCAAGGAACCCGGCATGTTCCCCGACCTGCTCGCCCCTGCCAAGCCAGGTGCGCTCGTTTTCGTGACCTACGGCGAACTGAAATCCCTGTTTGTGAGCGTAAAAGTTCCGATCGGTCTCGCAGGCGGTGACTATCCGATCACGATCAAATTCATGTCCGGCGAAAACACCGCAGCCGAAGCGACGCTGAATCTCCACGTCATCGCGGCGGAACTTCCGGCCCAGAACTTTATCGTCACCCAGTGGTTCCACTGCGACTGCATCGCCGTTTACTACGGTCTTGAAACCTTCTCGGACAAGCACTGGGAATACATCGCGAACTTCATGAAGACCGCAGTGGACAACGGCATCAATACGATCCTCATGCCCGTCTTCACGCCCCCGCTGGACACGGCCGTCGGCGGCGAACGTCCGACCACGCAGCTCGTTACCGTCAGAAAGACCACAGAGGGCTGGGAATTCGGCATGGACGGCGTGGAACGCTGGGTCGCAACCGCACGTGCCTGCGACGTTGAAAACTACGAAATCTCTCATCTCTACACCCAGTGGGGCGCAGGTCACGCACCGAAGGTCATGGGATATGACGAAAACGGCGAATACAGACGTCTGTTCGGCTGGGAAACGGACTCCCTTTCCGACGAATACCGCGGCTTCCTGCGTGCATTCCTCGCTGCATTCTGCGCGAAGATGGAAGAACTCGGCGTAGCCAAGAAGAACATTCTGTTCCACATTTCGGACGAGCCGTCCCTCGATCATCTCGAGCAGTACCGCAAGGCACGCGAACAGATCGCAGATCTTCTCGAGGGCTACGTCGTCATGGATGCGCTGTCGAACTTTGAATTCTACAAGACCGGCGCGATCGCAAATCCGATCCCGTCGAACGACCACATCGGTCCGTTCCTGGAAGCGAACGTTCCGAACCTCTGGACGTACTACTGCTGCGGACAGGGCAATGAAGTATCGAACCGCTTCCTCGCGATGCCCATGGCACGTACCCGTGTGATCGGCACGCAGTTCTGGAAGTTCAGGATTGCCGGCTTCCTGCAGTGGGGCTACAACTTCTGGTACGCTCAGGGCTCGACGCATCCGATCGACCCGTTCCTGATCACGGACGGCGACTATTTCGTACCGGCAGGCGACTGCTTCTCGGTCTACCCGGGACCGGGCGGACAGCCGTATGAAACTCTTCACATGAAGGGCTTCACGATGGGTCTCATGGACATGCGTGCGATGTATCTCGCGGAAGCGAAGTGCGGCCGCGAAGCGGTTATGGCAGCGCTCGAAGACGAGCTTGGCGAAGGTTACGAACGCGGCATCACGTTCGCGAAGTATCCGCACGATGCGGCATGGCTCGAAGGTGTCCGTGCGAAGATCAACGCACTGATTGAGGGTTAAACTTAACCTGAGTTTAATTTATAAGGAAGAAAAAAGCACCTAACGGTGCTTTTTTCAATTTTTTATGTCCCTACGCGGGACGGGCGCACAAGAGACCCGGTCGCGGGCCTCTTGTGAATCTCCGCGACCAGAGGAGGGGAAGTTTCCCCTCCTCTGGACTCTTCCCCTCGGATTTGGGCTAACCGCGAGGGGCTATGTTTTTCGTCCGGCTACACGCCGAAAGTATAAATCTGTTTTGCGGTTAGCCTATATCTGCGCAACCCTTGCACCGGTATGGGCGTGTCGAGTTTTGTCTGAATTGTTCAGCTTCAGAAGCGCAAGGAGAATCCAAGGGGGAACCCCCTTGGTCGCGGAGATTCACAAGAGGCCCGCGACCGGGTCTCTTGTGCGCCCGTCCCGCGCAGGGACATTAATTATAGAAAAATGACTTTTTAAAGTCATTTTTCCACCTTCAAAAACGACCTCCGGTCGTTTTTCTTCCTTTATCCATAGATTATCTATTGATTTTCCCACCGGAAGTATGTTATAATAATTCTGTATCTAAAAATAAAGTAAGAAGAAAGGTGAAAAGCCGTGAAGAATAAAATTATCCTCCTCCTTCTCATTGTCGCGTGCTTTATCCCGTCCGCTGTAGCGTACGCAAGCTACAATAATACGCAGACCGCTCCGATCGACGATAAAACCGCCGTTGCAATCTCCATTCTCGATGTCAACGGCAAGGAATTCCGTTATAATCATACCGCCGAAGGCGATACCGCAGATAACCTCATCGGTTTCTTCATGAACGTGAAGAAAAACGCGACCGCCCTCGCTTCTCTCCCCGAAACCCTTCAGTCCGAGGACTACTATAAGGTCACCATCTCCTCCAATGTCCGGGATGAAACCTATCAGTACTACTTCTCCTCCGACCCCACCACCAACTACTTCCGTGACCCGAACGGTCAGGTCTATAAAATGGCGGAAGCCGACGCGGAAATCTTCATCAAGACCGAGTACGCCGAAAGCCTCTACGAAATGTCCGCCATGCCGAACCTCACTCTCTCCGGCTCGGTGACCGTCACCCCCGATACCGCCGTCTGGCAGTATAAAAATTATACCGGCGAGTACGTCGACAGCGATACCACCGGTCTCGTCGCCGCAGCCGTCGAACGCTACGAACTCGAAGGCGGCCTCGATCTCGACTTTGATATGGAGCCCGACTACTGCCACGTCTACGTCACCGGCGCGGACGGCTCCGTCATCTTCAACGATATGTACAGCAACATGGGCGACTTCCGCTTCGACGGTCTCGGACAGGTCACTGTCGACATCGTCGCAAGGTGGTACGAAGACTCCGCCCGCACCTTCTGCGGCGAGCTGGATTACTCTTTCCTCTCTTACGTCACCGCCCCTGCCGAATTCTACCTCGGCATGAATACCGTCGACGCCGGACGCTTTGTCACCATCACCGCAGCGAACGTCGCTTCCCCCGAAAACATCACCTACTCCACCACAATGGCAAGCACCTACAAGCCGACCTTCTATAAGGAAGGCGATTACGCCGTTGCACTTCTCCCGATCGATGTGGAAACCGCAACCGGTCTGTACACTGTGACCCTCTCCTACGGCGCGGTTACCAAGGAACTGACCCTCGCCATCGAAAACGCCGGCATCAATTCGTCCTACTACTCCATCCCGGCGGCAACCGTTGCCTCCTCCCGCACCGATGCCACCCTCACCGCATTCGAAAAAGCGGTCGGCGAAATCACTGCAAAGGCATCGTCCACCCGTTCCTTCACCGGTCACTTCAGCGAACCCGTAAACGGCTGGTTCCAGCTCCTGCGCGGCTTCGGACGTGACATCTACGTCAACGACGCGACCTCTCCGACCTACCGCAACAACGGTATCGACTACAATGCAGGCGCCGGTACGGAAATCATCGCCGCCAACGCGGGCGAAGTCGTCTACGCAGGCTACCTTGATTACACCGGCAACATCGTCGTCATCGAACACGGCTACGGTCTGAAGACCTGGTACTATAACCTCGATACCGTCACCGCCGCAGTCGGCGACAAGGTCGAACGCGGCACCGCGATCGGCACCGCAGGTTCCACCGGCTTCACCGGCATCACCGGCGTCCACTTCGCCATGTCCGTCGGAAACCAGTTCGTTTCTCCCTACGACACCTTCCAGTGGGACGGCAGCGAAGGCAAAATCATCATCGCAAAGATCGAAGAATAAATAAATGGAATTTCTCGGGGAAAACTTTTTTGAAAAAAAGTTTCCCCGACTTGCTTTAGCAAGTCGGAACCGAACACCCTTTCAAAAAACTTTAAACGATATGGATTGACACAGCAAGTACAAAGCGTTCGTTCACAAACCTTTGTACACCGCACGCCGGTTGGACATTCCAGCTCTGCACCCAACTTTGTTTGTCCATCTAGTATAAAAGTTTTTGAAGAGGGGTGCGGGGAGGGACTTTTTGACAAAAAGTACTCCCCCCTTT
>JAFQFS010000106.1 GCA_017398585.1 Clostridia bacterium | reverse complement strand
TGGTGTCTGTTTTACCGGATGGATAGGTATGAATTGAAGTACCGTTATCCGTAAACAGAACAGAATCTTCAGTGAAGTAAACAGGGTTGCCGGCATCTACAACAATGGATTCAAGGGAAGGGGTGTCAATAAAAGGAGCTACATCGATCATTGTGGTAGATGCGGGAATATAAATTTCCCTGAGTGCATGACATCCACCGAATGCACACATTCCGATGGTTGTCAGAAAATCCGGAAGAAGGATCTCTTCCAAAGAGGTACAGTATATGAAAGCATACGCACTGATGGTCGTGACGGAATCCGCTATATCAACAGAGAGCAAGGTAGGACATTCTGCAAAAGCAAATGATCCAATGGAAGTTACACCGTCTTCAATCACAACAGAGCGGATGTTGTAGGTGTCATAGTAGTTATACCAGGGATGTTCTGATGGGTCGAATGACCAGGTATTATCGGAGTTTTTTACACCGAAATCCCACATATCCCCTTCGCCGGAGATTGTCAGCACACCGTCATTGTCCAGCGTCCACCAGACATTGTTACCGCACTGTCCGCTGGTAGGAAGCTGTGCAACCCACGTGATATTGCCGCCGTAATTCTGCATTACGTCGTCTGTCCATGTGGGGTTGCCTGCCGGATAGTATACCGTCGCGGTGACATTGTAAAAAACAGCCGTTCCATATGTATCATCACCGAATATGGGAGCATCGCCAAGGAAAGTGATTTCGGAAAGTGAAGTACATTCTCCGAATGCACTTCCGCCGATATTTACAACAGAAGCAGGGAAAGAGACTTCATTCAGATATGTGTTGTATGAAAATGAACCCGGATAAATGATTTCCGTTGTATCCGGAATCTGATAAGTGGTGTCTGTTTTACCGGATGGATAGGTATGAAGCACAGTGCCGTCTGCTGAGAAAAGAACAGAATCTTCTGCACAATAAGAAGTATTTCCTTCCGCAACAGTCAGTGTGTGGATTCCTGTCACTATAAATGCAGCGAAATCAATGAAATCAACAGAAGCAGGAATGTGGATTTCGGTCAGGGAAGTACATCCGCCGAATGCCTGCATTCCGATAGTAGTCAGCGAATTCGGAAGGGTGATTTCCTCCAGAGAGGTACAATACATGAAAGCAAGAGGGTTAATGCTTACGGTAGTATCCGGAATCTGGTAAGAGGTGTCCGTTTTGCCGGCAGGGTATGTGTGGAGCAGAGTACCGTCAATTGAGAAGAGAACGGAATCCTCTGCATAATAGTCAGTATTTCCTTCTGCAACGGTCAGTGTGTGGATCCCTGTCATTGCAAATGCTGCTAAATCAATGAAATCGACGGAAGCAGGAATGTGAATTTCGGTCAGAGAAGTACAACCAACGAATGCCTGTACACCGATACTGGTAACTGTATCGGAAATTTCTACTGAGGTCAGCATAGAACAATACGCGAATGCCTGTATACCGATGGTCGTGACGGAATCCGCCATATCAACCGAGAGCAGAGTAGGACATTCCGTAAATGCAAATGCTCCAATGGAGGTTACACCGTCTTCAATCACAACAGAGCGAATGTTGTAGGTGTCATAGAATCTGTACCAGGGATGTTCTGATGTGTAGAATGTCCAACTATAGTCGGATTCCATCTCACCGAAATCCCACATATCGCCTTCGCCGGAGATGGTCAGCAGCCCGTCATTGTCCAGCGTCCACCAGACATTGTCGCCGCACTGGCCGCTGGCAACTGTGTCAGAGACAGCGTCAGGATCATAGTTTTCCTCCGCCATCGGATAGGCTGCGTGGAATTCGTCGGTGTCATAGAGTCCGTAGATTGTACCGTCTGCTTGAACATCGCGTACATGATCGATGAACGATTCTTCCTTTTCTGTTTCAGGAGCGAGAGAAGGAGACCAGAAACTGTTCAGCATTCCGCTTTCACGGAAGGAGGAGCTGAACGAAACGTCATTTTTATCTTCCTCTTCGGTTTCCGTTTCCTTTTCTGTTTCAGGAGCGAGAGAAGGGGACCAGAAACTGTTCAGCATTCCGCTTTCACGGAAGGAGGAACTGAACGAAACGTCATTTTTATCTTCCTCTTCGGTTTCCGTTTCCTTTTCTGTTTCAGGAGCGAGAGAAGGGGACCAGAAACTGTTCAGCATTCCGCTTTCACGGAAGGAGGAACTGACCGAAACGTTGGTTTCCGCCGAAACAGTTCCCGGAACGATGCCCGCGAGTACCGCGGCACAAAGCAGGGAAGAAATGCAGCGTTTGAACGAAAAAATCATTTTTTACCTCTTTATTCATGTTCTGGCAGTATTTTTATTGATTTTATCACTCTTCTGCTGCAATGTCAAGAGAGAGATGCGGAATTTACGGAAAATTCCGGAAGAGGAATGAAATGTCAAAAAACGATGCGGTTATTGACAATGTATTCTTTGGGTGCTATAATTAAATGTAAAGTGCCGAAAAACGATCCGCTGAAGAAAAAATCCGGTATTTTTCCTTTATATAAGTAGGCGGACAGTGTTTTTCTGCCGGTACTGCGCTTTAATTGTTTTATTTTGCTTTAACTTAATGAAGAATGACTCATCGGGAACGGTGTGAGATCGTCAGTCACGTGTATATGAAAAACAAATCGTGGTATAACATAATTGCTTTGCCGGTATGTCTGATCGGAGCGGCTCTTTCCCTGGTAATTGTTTTCGGTCTTATTGAACATGCCGGCAGTAAGACCGAAAACTTTATTCCTGAGGAAACGGTGTCTGCATCCGGAAAATCCGGTGGGGAACTGTATTACAATAACACATGGTATCTCCCGAAAGAGTCGCTGGAAACCCTGCTCATTCTCGGGATTGACAAACGGCTCGACGGTTCGGAGAACCGGGAAGCATCCGAACAGGTGGACTTCCTCTCGCTTCTTTTGATCGAGGAAGATGAGGAGCGTTTCCGCATTCTGCACCTGAACCGTGATACGATCACGGACATTCCGCAGACCGATCTGGCAGGCATCGAATGCGGGACATTCCGCGGTCAGCTTGCTCTGGCGCATGCATATGGCAGTCATGACGGCAGCCGCTGCAGAAATACCGTCCGGGCAGTGGAAAATCTGCTGTACAATATAGAGATTGACCATTATATGTCTCTTACGATGGACGCCGTTGCGATTCTGAACGACAGCATCGGCGGTGTGACGCTTCCTCTGCCGGATGATTTTGAAGGGATCGGAAACCGGAATGAAGTTGTCACTCTGAGCGGAGAACAGGCATTGCATTATGTGCGTGCCAGAAGCGGACTGGAGGACAGCAGCAATCTGCACCGTATGGAACGTCAGCGGCAGTATATCGGTGCATTGTTTGAGAAATTTGCGGTCTCTTCCGCCGAACGGGAAGAGGATATAATCGATACCCTGTTCCGTGTCAATGAATACATGGTATCGGATTGTACGATCGAACAGCTTTCAGTACTTGCGGAACGGCTGCGCGGCTATACATTTGACGGGATTCTGACTCTTGCCGGAGAAGCGGTGCAGGGAACGGAGTACATGGAGTTCCATGTGGATGAGACTGCCGCCAGACAGACCGTTGCAGAGCTGTTTTATGAACCTGTGGAAGAAAATTGAAACGAACACCTCCGAAAGCAAACGGAGGTGTTTTTCAATAGGGGAGAGGGGGAGGAACTTCTTCCAAAAGTTCCTCCCCGGGAATTCTATTACTGTACCGGAACTGTCCAGTACTGCTGCTGATAGATGTCCGTGAACAGATAGGTCAGACGTACGGCATCCCCGTCCACATACACATCGCTGATGGAGAGTTCCCCGTCCACAATCAGCTGTTCGCCCAGCATGTAGCTGTCGAGATAGTCGCCGTCATAGCTGTAGTAGTCGCAGACGAAGTCGATCACGTCACCGGTAACCACGGTGTCCATCGTCTTCGCAACGGTTTCCGTTTCGCCGTCCGTGTAGACTCTGCGGACACCTGCGACCGAACCGTACGGATCCTCATCCGTGAACACAACGACCAGTTCCGCGCGTTCGCCGTTGTACAGTACCGGAATCCGTCCGGTGATGCTGTAATCCGTGCCGTCGTCCACGGTGGATTCGTGATAGTATGCCACCGGCTGTTCGTTGACCGCGATCCACGTGAATTCTTCGGGGGCGAGAAGATTGCCGTTTTCATCAAAATCATAAACGGTATCCAGACCGAGGTCAATGTAGCCCGCGCCGTCATCATAGAACATGTTGGCGTGCAGTGTCTGCACAAGTTCCCACTGGTCTTCGGGAAGTACGATGGCGTCGCCCGCGTTCGTAGCCGTCCATGTGAGCTGACTTCCGTCAAAGGAATTCGCCGTCAGATAGTCCGTCATGGCCTCTTCGTCCAGTGCCCGTCCGCCGGAGGTCAGGAAGCCGATGTTGTCCGCCGCCAGACCGGCAATGCTGCCGACGTCACCGCCGAGGAAACTGCCGAGAAGCTGACCGATCATTTCCGCGCTGCCCGAACCGGAACCGCTGCCGCCGAGCATACCCATCAGAGAGGGCAGGGGAGACGACGTACCGCCGCTGACCGCCTGACCGCTGACTTCCATACTGGCGAATGTTTCAATGCAGCGCACATATTCTTCATCCATGCCGATCTGTTCGTAGGTTCCGACCGCGTCGTCCACCATGGATGCTTTGCGGAAGGGGAAGTAGATCGAAAGCCCGTAGGAATTGGTCATATTGGACGAGGTACGGTTGTACTTGACCGCGCCGAGCAGGGCTTCTGCCAGAGCGGCACCTTCTTCCGTCTTCATGTTTTTTGCAAGATGGACCAGATCCACCTGGTCGATCTTGCTGGAAACGCCGAATTCTCTGGAGCCGCTGCGCGCATTCGAAACCTGTGCATATTCCTCATTCCGGATGAGTTCGCAGGTATCCTTCGAGAACGCGGTCAGCGCGGCGGGAACGGTGGCTTCCGCTTCCGCCAGATCGACGATCGAGAGGGTCGCGGACTGTCCGCGGCACTTCTTCGCGCAGGTCTCGACGAAATCGTCGATGATGTTTTTCCCGATCTCCGTTGTGGGCATGGACGTGTTGTCCGACAGCGCGGTCAGCCAGTCGGTGTAGTACCAGCCGATGCCGGGTTCGGTTTCCTCGCTGGCGATCATGTAGTCCGCGTGTTCCGCGAGCATGAGCGCGTTTTCCGTCGTTGCCATCAGGCAGGCGTCAAATCCGACGAAATCGAAGGTAACGCCGCCGTTGTCAAGTGCCTTGTCGATGCCCGCAAGGCTCATGGAACCGTTTCTCGCGTACTTTTCGTCGTAACCGAAGCCGGAAACGGATCCTCCGCCGTGGTCCCAGAAGATCAGCGCGTTGCGGTTCGCGGGATATTCATCCGCACACCACTGAATGAAGGACGACAGTGTGCCGGGATCGGTCATGGATTTGCTGCCGAGGTTGTCCTCAAGGCAGACGAGTCCGTTGTCCTGTACCTGCCAGATCTGGTTGGTCTGACTGCTGATCGCGTTGTTCTGCCACTGCTTGCAGCCGCCGGTGTACACGAGCAGGTTGACATTGTCCGCGATGTCCGCGTCGATCATTTCCTGCAGGTCGAGGGTCGCCATTTTGCTGCGGGACTCGAGGTCGGTGCCGCAGAGATAGAGCATGATCGTGACTTCGTCGGCGCCGCCGCCGAGAATGTCGGTGTATTTTTCACGCGCACCGGACGCTACGGTGGTGTCAAGCGAACCCGCGTTGCTTCCTCCGCTCCAGCCGGAGGAAACGCTTCCTCCGCCGAGACTGCCGTACGGGGACGCGGTACTTACCGGAGCGCTCTGCGTGTAGCCGCCGCCGGAACTTCCGGAATCCGATCCGCCGAAGAGCATGCTTCCGATGCCTCCTCCGCCGCCGAGAAGAAGGGCGAGCAGGATCAGGATAAGTTTTCCGCCGCCTCCGGAACGGGTAACCCCGCCCGAGGTACGGGACGGTCTTCCGCTTCCGTTTCCATTTCCGGACGAACCTGTGGGACGGTGCGGGGCGTTCCCCGGACGGGGATTTCCGACGGGACCGGTTCCGAGACCGGAGCCGCGCCGTGCGACCGGCTTGCCGGTGCCGGTCACATTTTTCTGACGTCCTCTCGGACGATTATCAGCCATAAACAGCCTCCTGTTATCGTACAGTATGTAAATTAGACATTATATTATACCACATTTTCCCCGAAAAGAAAAGGGAAAACGCCGTAAAAAGTCAGATGCACCCCGTGAGGAGTGCATCTTTTATTCAGAATTCCGTAATTTCACACTTTGCGAGTGCGAGACAGCCGAGGAGACCGCCCGCCGCGCAGATGCCGGGAAGGAAGAACTCGCGGTAATACGCCGCGTCTCCTTCCAGCGCAAGTGCCGCACCTTCGAGAGATGCCGCCGTTACGCCGCCGCAGAGCGCCAGCGCACATGCCGCCGCACGTGCCGCGCATCCGTCCGCCCATACCGTCAGCTCGCCGCCAAGGTCAGCCGCCGCACGGATCATCAGAGCCGCATCCTGCGCACGGAGCGCGTCGGTCGTGTAGTTGAATGTGGTGAAGTAGCGGTTATCGGTGTCGCTGCCCTCGATGTTCCGCACGCATCCGCCGGATTCGCCGGTCAGGAACAGGTCGCCGCTGACCACCGTCACGCCGTCATCGAGCATCGCACGGATCTCCGCACGGTCAAGACCCTCCTTGCCGTCCGCGCTGAGCGCGAGACAGATGCGTCCGCCGTCCGCATTCGCGGGAGTCAGCTTCACGAAGGGCAGCTTTTCTCCGTTTCCGCCGTATAGAACGCTGCGTTCGATCCGGATGCCGTCCGCGTTGTCCTCATCCGACGAAATCGCGATTTTCTTATACGCCGTCTCTCCGATGCCGGTGACCCAGGCGAGCATCTTCCTCTTATCCTCGTCGGACAGAGCCGCGACCGCCGCCGTGCGTTCCGCCTTGCGGTACGCGAAGTATTCGCCGTCGCTTTCGAATCCCGGCGCACGTCCGTTTCCGCGGAACCACGTCAGTGCCTGCAGATCTTCCACTTCGATCGGCTGTTCGACCCAGTGCGGATCGCATCTCATCAGATGCCGCGCGAAGAAACTGTAGACGCGATGCCGCGTTTTGTCGTTGTACTGGTGCGGCGCATCCTGATAGAAATGCTCGACCATGTTTTCCGCGCCGTACTGCCGGTAGGCTTCCAGAACTGCGGGGAGTTCCGCCGTTTCGAGGTATTTCGTCCAGTCGCCCGTGGATCCTGCAAGGAAGAGCGCGCGGGGCGCGATCATGGCGCACATTTCGGTGTTGTCGGTGTGGCGGCGGAGCCCTTCGGCGTTTTCACACTGACAGCCGCCCTGCATGTGGAGCGAGATCATGTTGATCGGTGCCGCCGCCTTGATGCGATCGTCGAGCAGGCTGAGGAAGAGAGTCTGCGAACCGCCGCCGGACGCGCCGGTCATGCCGATGTTGTCCGCGTCGACCTCGGGCATGGAGCAGAGCAGGTCGAGTGCGCGGATGTTGTTCCAGAGCTGGACGCCGAGACCGTTCGACAGCCAGAGTTCCTTTTCGTCCCGGCCGTAATCGTGGGAGAGCTGACGGCTGTCGACCATGCCGATCATGTCGGTGACAAGGCAGATGAAGCCCATCCGTGCGAAATTGGCGATCTGCTGCGGATAGTCGGCGGTGTCCATACGGGTCAGCCGCTGGTCGGTCCAGTGACCGATCACGTTGAGAATGGCGGGCGCCTTTTCGGGCATCGGGCGGGGCAGGTAGAGATTGCCGGTCGACCAGAGACCGGGACAGCTCTCGAACATGACCTTTTTGACCGAATAGCCGTCGTATTCGCCGACGTCCTCATACTTCGGGTTCAGAGGCGTCTTTTCCGGCCACGGATAAAGCCCCGCCGCCATGCGGAGGTTGAACCGCAGTTCCCCGCGGCGTCGTTCGACTTCGTCACGGGAGGAGAACGTCGTGATCGGGAAGACGGAATTGGTGTGCCGGCGGACGTTCAGACGGGCGTCGTCCGGCGGAAAGCCGAGCACTCTGCAGAAATTTTTCATAGATTCAGCAATGCGTGTGCATGCGTCCTTTCGTGGATTTGTTGTCTTTATGATACCAATTTTTGTGTGTGAAGTCAAGAACTTTGTGGTTTCTGCCCACATTTTTTCGAATTCACTGGATTTTTCGATGGTATCATGCTATACTTAGGATACCATTCATCGAACGATAAACGACAATACAAAGGGGCAGCGTATGAAACAGAATTACGAAATCAAATCCGACCGCATCCGTGAGCGGTTCCTTGCGTACAAAAACGAACATCCCGAACGTCTGAAGAACCGCCTGCGCTTCTCGTGGAGCAGCTGGGGCTTCGGCATTGAAGACTTTGCCGTATCCTGTGAGCGTCTGAACCGTGCGGGAATCTCCTATATCGAACTTCCCGGGAACCACCACGGCGCGGATCTCGGATACCGTCCGGCGGACATCCTTCCCGTGATGCGCGAATGGGGCATCTCCGTCAGCGGCATCTGCGGGCTTTACTCTGCCGACACCGACCTTTCCTCCAACCGTCCGCTCCAGCGCCAGGCCGCCATCGACTATATCCGCCGCGAAGCCGCCTTTGCCGCGGAAGTCGGCGGGCGCTATCTCCTGATCTGTCCCTCTGCGGTCGGACGTCCGCAGAAGTACGACGACAGCGAAATCCACCGCAGCGTCGAAAGCCTGTCCCGTGCCGCCGATTCCCTCGTCGAACACGGCATTCTCGGCGCCGTCGAACCGATCCGTTCCGCCGAAACGTCCGCTGTCCATACAATCGCGCAGGCGAAAGCCTACATTGAACAGCTGAACCATCCCGGCGTCCGCCACATCAACGGGGACGTGTTCCATATGTCCACCGAAGAAAGCCATATCGGCGAAGCAATCCTCGACGCGGGAGATCTGCTTCTCAACCTCCATCTGGCGGACACGAACCGCTGTGCGCTCGGTGACGGTTCGCTCGACCTCGATACGGTCATCATGGCGCTGTACCTGCTCGATTTCAACAATAAGGACAACACCTTTGTCACGCCCGAACCGCTCGGACCCGGCGGCGACCCCTATCCGGCACAGCACGCCCGGACGGATCCCGCCATCCTTGACAAAATGGTCTTTGACACCGTGAATTATTTCCGGAGCCGCGAAGAAGCGGTGCTGGCACTGTAAGAGACATCTTCCGACCGGTTCCGATCGGTTCCAATCGGTGACACAGGAGAAACAACAATGGAAAAACAAAAAACGATGCTCTTTTCGCGCCGGGATCTGATCCGGATCCTCCTTCCGCTCGCGCTGCAGGGCATCCTTTCGGTGGCGATCGGCATGGTGGACTCCATGATGGTGTCGAACAAAGGGGAAGCGGCATTTGCCGGAGTCTCCCTGGTCGGATCGCTTGACACCGTGCTGATCACGCTGTTCGGCGCGCTCACGAGCGGCGGTTCCGTCGTCCTGGCGCAGTCGATGGGGCGCGGCGATCAGAAACGCGCCTGCGAAGCCGCGAAACAGCTGATCTACGCCTCCGCGGCAGCTGCTGCCGCCATCACCGTGACGGTGCTGATCTTCCGCGTTCCGCTGCTGAACCTGCTGTTCGGCGACGTGGAGGAGAGCGTCATGCGCAATGCTCTGGCCTATTTCACGATTGTCTCGCTCTCCTTCCCGATGCTGGCGGTCGAGAACAGCGTGTCCGCCGCCTTCCGTGCGCAGGGGGACAGCATCACCACGCTGAAAACCTCGATTTTCATGAACCTGCTGAACATCGCGGGGAATGCGGTCCTGATCTACGGACTGGACCTCGGTGCGGCTGGCGCGGCGATTGCCACGCTGCTTTCCCGTACCATCGGCGCGTCCATCCTTCTTTGGATTGCGCACAACAAAGAACGCTACATCCACGTGGAACGGCTTCTGCATTACCGTCCCGACGGGGCGATCATCCGTTCGATCCTCGGGATCGGTGTGCCGAACGGCATCGAAAACAGCATGTTCCAGCTGGGACGTCTGATGACGACGAGTCTGGTCTCCTCGCTCGGAACCGTTGCGATCGCCGCAAACGCCGCCGCTCTGTCTCTGGCGAATTTCCAGTACACGGTAGGCGGAGCGGTACAGAGCACCATGGTCGCCGTGATCGGACGATGCGTGGGTGCAAAGGAAGGAGAACAGGCGAAGTATTATGTCCGCTCCCTCCTGCGGAGCAGTTATTTCATGATCGCGGTGACCGATCTTCTGCTGTGCCTGTTTTCCTCGCCGCTGCTCGGCCTGTTCGGGCTGACGCCGGAGTCTTCCGATCTGGCACGATTCCTTCTGATCTATCACAGCGTGGTCTCGGTGATCCTGTGGCCGGCGGGATTCTGCCTGCCGCCCGCGTTCCGCGCCGCCAACGACGTCATGTTCACGATGGTCGTCGCCATCTTCTCCATGTGGGTGTTCCGCGTGGCGATGGCATATCTTCTCGCGCTGGAGACCGTTTCCGTCTTCGGACTGTTCACCGTCCCGGGCATGGGACTCGGTCTGATGGGCGTCTGGTACGCCATGACCATCGACTGGATCTTCCGCGTCGCGCTGTTCCTGTGGCGTCTCTTCAGCGGACGCTGGCTCAGCCGATCCGGAATTGAAGCGGCGAGATGACGGAATTTCCATAACAAATAACCGATCAACATTATAGAATTACTTCAATAAATTACTCAAACGGAGGTATGATTATGCGTCTTGCCATTGCTGCTGCCTTTCCCCATACAAGCCCCGAGGAATGGGCGATGCTCCACAGAGAAGCCGGACTCGGTGCCGTGGTCTTCCCGCTGGCATGGAATGCGCCCGTCGCGCAGATCGACCGGTATGCCGAAGCGGCGCGTGCCTGTGATCTGAAAATCGCGGAGGTCGGCATCTGGAACAATCCGATGGATCCCGACCCCGCAAAGCGTACGGAAAACCGTACCCGCTGTCTCCGTCAGCTGGAACTGGCGGAATACGTCGGTGCCTGCTGCTGCGTCAACATCAGCGGCGCGGCGGGCGAGGTCTGGGACGGCAGCTACGCGGAGAACTATTCGCCGCGGATGTACGAAGAAATCGTCACGTTTGCGCAGTACCTGCTCGATCAGGTAAAACCCGTCCGTACCCGCTATACGCTGGAACCGATGCCGCATATGCTGCCGGATTCGCCGGAAAGCTATGCCGGACTTCTGCGCGACGTGGACCGTCCCGGCTTCGGTGTCCATGTGGACATCGTCAACATGCTCGTTTCGCCGCGCGTGTACTACGAAAACCGCGAACTGGTGTCGAGAACCTTCCGCCTGCTCGGACCGCACATCACCAGCTGTCACGTCAAGGACGCGATCCTTGACCACAGTCTGACCGTATCCATCCGTGAAACGGAATGCGGACAGGGCGGACTTGACCTCGCGCATTACATCCGCGAAGCCGAACACGTGAATCCGGAAATGCCCATGATCATCGAACATCTGCCCGGACTTGACAGCTACCGCCGGGCGATCGACTATGTAAAGGGACTGAAAATCTGAGAAAGAGGTATCGTTCCATGAAAAAACTGCGTGTCGGGATTCTCGGTGCCAGCCGGGGCATGGACTTTGCCATGCGGATGCTGCTGGACTATGACTATGCCGAAATTACCGCCGTCTGCGAAACCTATCCCGTTCTCCGGAAGAAATGTGAGGATTTTTTCCGCGAACAGGGAAGAACGGTCCTCTGCTGCGACGATTTTGACGTCCTGCTGGATTCCGGCATTGACATCGTGATCCTCGCAAATTACGCCAACGAACATGCCCCCTATGCGATCCGTGCGCTGGAACGCGGCGTTCATGTCTACAGTGAGGTTCAGCCGGTACAGACGCTGGCGGAAGCCTGTCAGCTTTGCGATGCCGTGGAAAAAAGCGGAAAGGTGTACGCCTACGGCGAAAATTACTGCTACATGGACAATATCTTCGCCATGCGGCAGCATTACGAAGCGGGGGACATCGGAGAGGGCGTCTGTCTCGAAGGAACCTTCTGCAACGACTGCTCACCGAAATGGCACCTGCTGACCCGCGGCATCCGCGATCACTGGCGGAACTATGTTCCGTCCACCTTCTACTGCACGCACAGCATCGGTCCGCTCCTGTTTTCCACGGGACGCCGTCCCGTCCGCGTGAACGGTCTTGAGATGCCGCGCATGAACTACATGGCGGAGCAGGGGGCGCGTTCCGGCAGTGCGGCGATGGAGACGATGGAACTTGACAACGGCGGGATGGCGCGGAGCCTCAACGGCAATCTGCGGCATCCCTACATCGCGTCCTACCGCATTTTCGGGGAGCACGGTTCGATCGAAGCCGACACCGGAAGCATCACCGTCTACCGTTACGACAAGGAATTCCGGTACGACATCACCCGCGAAAGCGTGCCGTACACGCCGTTTCTTCACCGTCCGAAGAAGGATCACGGCAGCATCAGCAACAGCGATCTGACCGGATTCGGGTATTTTATCGCGAAGATCCTCGGCGATCCGCTCGGGGAGACGTATTCCATCGACGTGTATCAGGCACTCGACATGGCGCTGCCGGGACTGCTGGCGTACCGCTCCATCGTGGATCACGGAATGCCGTACGAAGTACCGGATCTGCGTGATCCCGCCGTGCGTGACCGGTACCGGAACGATCGCTGGTGTACCGATCCGCGGACACCGGCGGAATACCGCCTGCCGACGAACAAAACCGGTACGCCGGAGGTGGACGAAGCGGTGTACGACGCTGTCCGCGAACGTCTGGCGCAGGTCGATCTCACCCCCGGCATGAAATGATGCCGCATTTCCGAAAGGAGTTTCTATGAACAACCGTTATCTCGCACCCGCGCCGTCGCCGGACATTGCCGAAGGGCTGTTCTGGCCGGAGCACCGCGCCCTGCCTGTTTTTGCGTCACCGGCGGAGATACTCGATGCCGTCTGCACAAAGGAGATGTCCCCCGACGAAAAACTGCTGTTCACCTGCCTGCAGGGGCTGGTCAACCGCAGAAAGCCCCGGCTGTTTCTCGTTCCCGAACGCAATGAGGAAGGACCATACGCATGGCCGGAACTGCTCGGTCTGACCCTCAACGAATATGATGTCTCCGACAAATGGGAAATCGTGAAGAAATACGCGGATTCGTATAAGGGGATTGTGCTGTATTCCACGGAGAAAACCGAACATTACGTCAATCTTGCGACCACGGTTGCGGGACTGGACGCACTCCTTCCCGTTTCACTTGAACTGTACGGGACCGTAACGTCTGTTCTGCCCGGACTGGAAGTGAAGAAGGACCTGACCGATCTTCCGTACGACAACGCCGTCGAGCTGTACAAATACGGCTATAAAACCTATTGGAACCGCTGCACGCACCGTCTCATCGTCAGCGCAGCCCCGCGGAACCGGCATTACAACCGTGACCTCGCCGTCGCCTGCGGCTGCTTTGTGATCTGGACGGAAAACCGCCGGCATGCGGAACGCGCGGTCTACTGCAGATTTTTAGCGGATATGGAACCCGGCAATGCGCTCGCGACGGGATGGTATACCGAAGAACGTTCCGGCATCGGCGCCGCCGCGGAATACGGTCTTTCCACCGTTCCGTCGGATTTCTTCGAAAACGCCACCGTATATGCCGGCATGAACCATGAGATCCGGATTCCGGAAATCCCGAAGCTTCCGAAACTTGAAAACAAGATCTATATCGCGATCTACCTCTCCGACGGGGACAACGTCCAGTACAACCAGCACGCGATGCTCAATCTCTGGCGCAATCCCGACCGCGGTACCTGCCCGATCAACTGGACGATCAGCCCGGCTCTCGCCGATTTCGCGCCCGGGATGCTCAATTATTACTACGGCACCGCGGCAGAGGGCGACTGCTTCGTATCGGGACCGTCGGGACTCGGCTACTCCCTCCTGATCGACCGCCACAACAGGCGCTGGAACCTTACCGACCGCACGAGATGCACCGCGTACGCACAGCTGACCGAACGGTATCTGAACAAAACGGGCATCCATTCCATCACCGTATGGGACGAGATGGACGAAATGCACACGGAGGTGTACGCGGACGTCTGCCGGAATCTCTACGGCGCGACGATGGTCGAGTGGTACATGGGACCGAAGCGGCTGGAAACCATGACGGTCGGGAACACCGCATTTATTCCGAACAATCCCGGATATACCCCCGAAATCGAAGCGATCTGTAAGGTTTTCCGGAAAAAGATCGACGGATGGGACCGACAGTCCCCGCTGTTCCTTTCCGCACAGGGGGTGTCGTGGAACATGACCCCCGCCAATATCCGCGAACTGGCGAAAAAACTTGATGAAGCGGCGCCGGGCTGTGTGGAAATTGTCCGTGCGGACCATTTCTTCTGCCTCTATAATCAGGCAAACGGACTTGCCTGCAATCTGACGCTCCGCGAAGACGCGTTCTCCGATGGAAAAACCATCGACCTCGGAGATTCCCGCACCGTGGTCCGCGCGAAGATCGAAGCGGAACATTCCTGCGGATTCGAGCTGTATCTTTCCGAGGACGGAGAGAACTATACCCTTGCCGAAAGCACGGGCATCGGCGAACGGGTATACGACTTTGACCTTCCCGCAGTCCGCGCAAGGTATGCAAAAATTGTTCCCGCAGGGGACGGCAGGATCGTCCGTGCGGAACTCTTCGGAATGTGAGAACAGTCACAGAGAACCGCTCCTTCGCGGCCGATAAGATGAACGAAAGACGCACCGGCTTCCGTGAAAAAAACGGATACCGGTGCGTCTTTTTGTTATGCGGAGTCCGACAATCCATCCGGGGATATTCCCGGCAATCATCGGCAGAAAAATCACGGCATATTCTTCCACTGCTTTCCATGCGGAACGTTTCGTTCATTCAGATCACCTCATTCCACATAAAATTCCTTGAAATCCTCTAACCGTACACACCCGAGCGGAAGTCCGAATCCTGCACCGCAGTCGATGGCAAGATGTCCGTTTTTGTGATAAATCTTCCCGCGGTAAGCCGGGTCGATCGTCACCGTCGGCGTGTGTCCCGTCACAAGCGTGATGTTTTCGTAGTAACGCAGGTCGTACATCGGGCGCTCGAGGATCAGCTCGCAGACTTCCTGTTTTTTCAGAGGAACATTCCGCTTGCCGAACGGAATGCCGCCGTGGACAAGCAGGAATTTGTGTCCGTTTGCTTCGATGCATTCGTACGGGACGAATTCATCGAGGTACTCAAGCAGAGCTTCACGGGCGTCCGGTGTGCATTTTCTGAAACTGTCGATGGTCGCCTGACCACCGTCAAGCTGCCAGGAAGCGATGAGTCCGAGGATATTCGGGTCTTCCAGATCCGTGCAGGTGTCGTCTTCGATCTGCGAACAGAGTTTTTTCAGCAGAATCGCCGCCGTAAAATCGTGATTTCCGAGAATCGGATAGACGTTCGGACGCATGCTCATATCGAACAGCAATTCCGCGGACTGCGGTCCCCGGTCGACGACATCGCCGAGGACATACAGCTCATCCCGGTCGGAAAATGCGATTTTGTCAAGCATTTTCCGGAACTTTTCATACTGACCGTGCAGGTCGGACATTACATACGTCATACTGAATTACCTCCGTAATAACAAGCATTCTGCACATACTATATCATGATAACAGTTCAAAGTTTTTTGGAAAGGGGCTCGGGGAAAACCTTTTTGCAAAAAG
>JAFQFS010000105.1 GCA_017398585.1 Clostridia bacterium | reverse complement strand
TCTTGACCATGTCTTGAGCACCTTCTTTTCGCCCTTTTCGTTCATCTGGCAAACTTTCGAATAAAGCTTCTCTTCGACGAACGGTGCTTTCTTTAAACTTCTGCTCATTTATAGTTGCCTCCTTCCTTACTTACTGTTTCTGCGTTTTACGATCATCTTGTTGGTTCTAGCCTTCTTGTTACGAGTCTTGAGACCGAGAGCCGGTTTACCCCAAGGAGTAACAGGGCCGGGACGACCGATCGGGGAGCGTCCTTCACCACCACCGTGCGGGTGGTCGCAGGGGTTCATTACGGAACCGCGAACTGTAGGACGGATGCCCTTGTGTCTTGTCTTACCTGCCTTACCAACCTTAACGGTGTCGTGCTCGATGTTGCCGAGCTGACCGATGGTTGCCATGCAGTCGGAGCGAACGTAACGCATTTCGCCGGAGGGAAGACGGATCATGGAAAGCTCGCCTTCACGACCCATGAGCTGAGCCTGTGCACCAGCAGCGCGAACGAGCTGGCCGCCCTTACCGGGATAGAGTTCGATGTTGTGGATGAAAGTACCTACGGGGATGTTTGCGAGGGGGAGGGAGTTACCGGGAACGATATCTGCGCCCTCACCTGCGTAAAGTACATCGCCGTCTGTAACACCAACGGGAGCGAGAATGTAGCTCTTCTTACCAGCCTCATCCTGAAGGAGAGCGATGTAGGAAGTTCTGTTCGGGTCGTACTCAACACCGATAACGGTCTGAGCGCCTGTATTCTGTCTCTTGAAGTCGATGATACGGTACTTCTGACGGTTTCCGCCGCCCTTGTGGCGAACGGTGATGCGGCCATAGGAGTTACGGCCGGAATTCTTCTTCTTGGTAGCGAGAAGACTCTTTTCGGGGGTGAACTTGGTGATTTCCTCGAAAGAAGGAACAGACATATGTCTTCTCGCCGGGGTAGTCGGCTTATATTTGATAGTAGGCATTTGCTCTTTCCTCCTCGATTAGTTCATACCTTCGAAGAACTCGATGGTCTTGGAGTCTTCAGTAAGGGTTACGATAGCCTTTTTCCAGGAAGAGGTCTTACCTTCAAGGTAACGCATTCTCTTCGGCTTAGCCTTCATGTTGATGGTGTTGACAGCAGCGACCTTGGTGCCTTCGAACATAGCTTCAACAGCCTTTGCGATTTCGGGCTTGGTAGCATCCTTGGCAACTTCGAACGCGTACTTGCGTTCACCGATCATATCCATGGAACGTTCGGTGATGAGAGGTCTTCTGATGATATCCTGAACGAATTTCATTATGCATATACCTCCTCGATCTTTTCAACCGCAGCCTTAGCTACGATGAAGGAATCACAGTTGAGAATGTCGTAAACATTCAGGGTGTTGTAAAGGGAAACCTTTACGCCGGGAATATTGGCGAAGCTGCCCTGTACCTTTTCGTCCTTTTCGGGAAGAACTACGAGCACCTTCTTTGCAGCACCGACTGCTGCGAGCATCTTGACCATGGTCTTGGTCTTGTATTCAGCGGTGGTGATGTTGTCAACAACGATCATTTCGCCGCCTGCAACCTTAGAGGAGAGTGCGCTGATCATAGCGAGCTTGCGAACCTTCTTGTTCATCTTGCTCTTGTAGAGGCGCGGCTTCGGACCGAGGGCGATACCGCCGTGAGTCCACTGAGGAGAACGGGTGGAACCCTGTCTTGCACGACCGGTACCCTTCTGTCTCCACGGCTTCTTACCGCCGCCGGAAACTTCGGTACGGGTGAGGGTGGACTGAGTACCCTGTCTCTGATTGCCGAGGTAGCTCTTTACTGCCATGTGGAGGACAGCACCGTTTACGTCGGCTGCGAAGATCGCGTCGGAAAGATTCATGGTACCAACGGATTCGCCTGCCATATTTACAACTTTAATTTCGGCCATTTTTTCTTCCTCCTTCCGACTTATGCTTTAACGCTGTCGCGGATGAATACGATGCCACCCTTCGCACCGGGAACTGCGCCCTTAACTGCGATGATGTTCTTTTCGGTATCAACCTTAACAACTTCGAGATTTAATACTGTAACCTGTTCGTTACCGTACTGACCAGCCATCTTCTTGTTCTTGTAGATCTTGGACGGGGTGGAGTTCGCGCCGAGAGAACCGCCCTGACGATGGATCGGACCGCCGCCGTGAGTCATTCTCTTGATCTTGAAGTTCCATCTCTTAACTACGCCGGAGTAACCGTGACCCTTGGTGAGGCCAGTAATGTCGACCTTGTCGCCGGAAGCGAAGGTATCGGCTGCGATTACGTCGCCGACATTGAGAGCAGAGATGTCTTCGAAACGGAATTCCTTGAGGTGACGCTTAACAGAAACGCCAGCCTTCTTGAAGTGACCAGCCGCAGGCTTGTTTACGAGCTTTTCGCGGATGTCGCCGAATGCGAGCTGAACTGCATTGTAGCCATCAGTTTCAGTGGTCTTCTTCTGGGTAATCGGGCAGGGACCAGCTTCGATTACAGTTACCGGAACAACGGTGCCGTCTTCAAGGAAGATCTGCGTCATTCCGAGCTTCTTTCCGATGATGCCTTTTTTCATCGAATCCTCCAAAATTAATGATAGGTTATTGGTTGACGGCGTGGGTTAATATCAGGGGCCAGCCTGAAGCCATCAACATGACCCGACCGCCATCAAGCTCACGGGATTGTACCGGAGAGTACTCACCGTGCTCGCTCTGAACGGTATTCGGTTTGTGGCTTTTTTGTGGGTTTTGTTTAGGCAAGAATTAGAGCTTAACGTCGATGTCAACGCCTGCGGGAAGTTCAACGCTCATGAGAGCTTCAACAACCTTCTGGGACGGCTTGTGGATTTCGATGAGTCTCTTGTGAGTTCTCTGTTCGAACTGTTCACGGCTGTCCTTGTACTTGTGTACTGCACGAAGGATGGTGATGATTTCCTTTTCGGTCGGAAGCGGAATCGGACCGGAAACTTCGGCACCGTTTCTCTTCGCGATATCTACGATCTTTGCAGCAGCCTGGTCTGCAAGGGTGTGTTCGTAGCTTCTGAGCTTAACTCTGATCTTTTCCTGTACTGCCATTTTGTGTGCCTCCTTAAAAGCTGTGATAGTTTGTTGTGAGGCGCCAAACACGCTTCCGGGTGTGTCATCATTCCCCCGAATTTTTCCGGATTCAAACCATGGTGCCGAGTAACTTAAGCACCCAGTTCGAAGCCGGGGACAGGGTTCCGATGCCATTCCGTTGTGCGCGTCTTGGTTCGCCCGATTTACTCGGACATACTCCACGGAAATTACCCACAGCATCCGGCAATTTGATGCTATGGCAACCTCCCGCTTCATCGCACATCAAGTGATCTTATTTTAACACACATTTTCCGAAAAATCAACCCCTTTTGCCACATAATTTATCTCCCGGTGGTAGAAATCCAACAGGTTCAAGTTAGTTGTTTTGTGCAATATCACCATCTCTTTGCGAACAACGGCAAGGCAGGAAACGCTGCATCCATTCTGCTGCGGAAACAAACACCTCCATAAGGTAATAATTAATGAAGCAAAAGCCCCGCAAAGGCATACTTTTCGCACAATGGCTCTTGTCAAGCGGAGGATTTTGTGGTATTATATAAGGTATGAAACTATCCTATCGGATTTTCCCTTACAATCGTATTTAAAGAGGCAACCCAAAAATGGAACAAGAACAGAACAAAACAGAATACACAATCCCCTATGTGCGGACGCTCCGGAACGTGATTCCGGTACTGCCGGTACTGGGGATCGTGATTGCGCTTGCGCTTTCATCCGGACTGGTGATGTCCTTTGACGAAGCGATCGGGCATTTCGAGTACGGAGCCGGGACGTTTTATCTGGCGGTCGGCGGAATTACAGTTGCCGCTGTCGTGTCCGCCGTGCTCGGACGTGCGGCGCGTACAAAGTTTTCGCTTGCGGCTTTCCCCGATTCGCCCCCGCTCTCGGCGTGTGCATCCTATTTCACGGCAATTATGGCCGCCGTCACATCCGCCGCATTCTTTTATGATATCTATGTCCTTCGTACCGGTCCCGCCGGCACGCTGGAACTGGCCGCTGCGGCTCTTATGCCCGCCATTACCGTCTCCATGATCCTCGGCACGCATGAGAAGACCAGACAGTCCGTTCTCAGGATTATCTTCGCTCTCCTTGCCGCGCTTGCGGTCAATCTCAACATGTTCGCCTGCTATTTCGACTTCACCCTGCCCCTCAACAGCCCTGTGCGCAATATGATCACCATCGCGCAGGCCGGGGTCATGATTTTTCTCCTCTCCGAAGTCCGGCTCGCGCTCTCTCCTGATACCCGTTCCACTTCCCCCTTTTATGTTTTCACCGCGGCTTTCGCCGCCTCCGCCGTGCTCGGGCTCTCCTTCGGGCTCTGTGTCTACGGTTTTGTTTCCCCTCATGCCGCACAGATGGACATCTCCATCTACCGCTTCGCGTGCTATTTCGGCGTAAGCCTTCTTGCGCTGTCCCGTCTGCTCGCCCTGAATACCGCTGCCGGTACCTATGTCGCTCCGCCGGACCCCGAGGAGGAAGACGAATCCCCTGAGGAGAAATCTCATCCTTCTTCCCGCAGAAAATAAGCAGAAGGTCAATAAGACAATAAAATACTCAGCAATCCGTAATTCCCCTTAAAGGAGTATAGATTTTATGAATAACGAAATCAAGCTCACACTTGATCCGAACGCCGGACTGTCCTCCGCAGCAGCTGCACCGGCTCCGGAAGCTCCCGCCGTACCGTCCATCCCCAATCCCACCGCTCAGGCTCCCGCCATCGACGAATCCATGTTCACCGAAGCGGAACGCCGCGCCATCGAGGAATTCGCCGGACAGATCGACATCCGGAATTCCGGTCTCATCCTCGGCTACGGTTCCGCCGCTCAGAAAAAGATCTCCGACTTCAGCGACACCGCCCTCGGCAGCGTCCGCAACAAGGATTTCGGCGAGACAGGCACCATGATCACCAACCTTATCGGAAATCTCCGTTCCATGAATGAGGATGCGGAAGACAACGGCTTCCTCGGCATGTTCAAAAACACCAAGCGCAAGATCGAAAACCTCAAGACCAAGTACGATAAGTGCGAAGACAGCGTCAACGACATCGTTGCCATCCTCGAACAGCATCAGATCACTCTCCTCAAGGACGTCGCCATGTTCGACAATCTGTACGAGATGAACCTTACCTACTTCAAGGAACTCACCATGTACATCATCGCCGGCAAGAAACGTCTCGCGGAGGAACGCGCCACCACCCTCGTGGAACTCAAGAACAAGGCCATGCAAACCGGTCTCCCCGAAGATGCGCAGGCCGCCAACGACTTTGAGGAACAGTGTATCCGCTTTGAACGCAAGCTCCACGACCTCGAGCTCACCCGTATGGTCTCCATCCAGATGTCCCCTCAGATCCGTCTCGTCCAGAACAACGACACCATGATGGCCGAAAAAATCCAGACCGTCATCATGAACACCATCCCCCTCTGGAAGAGCCAGATGGTCATCGCACTCGGCATCGAACACTCCCGTCAGGCGATGGAAGCCGGACGCATGGTCACCGACATGACCAACGAACTCCTCAAGAAAAACGCGGAAGCCCTCCGGCAGGCAACCGTCGAAATCACAAAAGAAGCCGAGCGCGGCATCGTCGATATCGAGACCCTCACCCACACCAACGAACAGCTGATCCAGACCCTCGACGAAGTCCAGCAGATCCAGAAGGAAGGCCGCGACAAGAGAGTGGCGGCGGAAGCGGAACTCGGCCGCATCGAAGGCGAGCTGAAGACCAAGCTGATCCATATGGGGTCCTAATTTCATTCGTAAAGCAGGTTGATTATGAAAACGTACAAGAATTTTTATGCGGCATTCGCCGTGATCCTGGTGGTGCTGACGCTGATCCCGCAGACGGTCTTCGCAGCATCCTTCCCGAAACATGAAAACTATGTTGCCGATGAAGCCGACATCCTGAGCGAGGAAACCATCAGTCTTATCAAAGATACCAACAAGACGCTTTCCGGCGATGTTCAGCTTACCATAGCCGTCTGTACCGTTGCTTCCACGGGCGACGAGGACATCGCCGCGTATGCCCGTGATCTGTTCACCGAATGGAAGCTCGGCGAGGGCATCCTCCTTCTCATCGCCAAGGAAGACAACAACTATTTCTTCGTTCCCAGCACCGGCGTGGAGGACATCCTCACCAACGAGGAAATCGCCGCCATCCGAGACAAATACTTCGAAGCCGATTTTTCCAACGGCATTTACGAACGCGCCGTCCAGAAGGCCGTTATGAGACTCAAAACCACACTCGTTGCCGGCGTGGAAGCCCGTGCCGCGGCGGAAGCCGCAGCTTCTGCGGAAGCGGAAGAAGCAGCGAATGCGGACACCGAAGAAAAGGGTACAACCGCAGGCAATGCGATCGTCGGCTTCTTCAAGTTCCTTCTCTGGGTTGTAATCATCGCAGCAGTTCTGTTCGTCGGTGTCTTCGTATGGGCCATGTTCAACGAAGACGTTGCCGCACTTCTTCAGAAGTACATCTTCCGCAGAAAGAACAACGGACGTTCAAACGTTCCCCAGCATACGTACGATGACCGTCTCTACGGTAACCGGAACATGCCGCAGCGTCCCATGCAGGCGCAGCGCCGTCCGAATCCGAACGGATATTACAACAACGGCGGCTATCCCCAGCAGGCAGGTTATCTCGGCGACGGCCGGAACAATCCGCAGGGCTATCCCCAGAACGGTTACCCGCAGCAGATGCAGGGTCAGCAGAACTATAACCGCGGCGGTTATCCCCAGCAGGGTCAGTATCCGCAGGGACAGTACCAGAATCCGAACATGCAGCGTCAGCAGTATCCTCAGCAGCAGATGAATCCGGGTTACGGTTATCCTCCGCAGAACGGCGGTTACCCTCAGCAGGGACAGTACCAGCAGAATCCGTACGGTCAGCAGAACAACGGCTACTACGCACAGAGACAGCAGGGTTATCCTCAGCAAAACCAGTACGGCGGACAGCCGATGCAGCAGAATTACAACAACCGTCAGGGATACGGCTCTCAGCAGGTCAATAACGACGCGACTGTCCAGTTCAATATTCCGCGACGCAACTGATTTCTTATAATATATAAGGAGAACAAGGGGCGGCACTTCTCTGAGCGCCGTCCCTTTGCAATAATTGCATTATGATATCCATCAGCACCAGATCGCTCGCATACCGCATCGGAACCCGCGACATTCTCACCGACGTTACCTTCTCCCTGGAAGAGGGCGACCGTCTTGCCGTCGTCGGGGTCAACGGAAGCGGCAAAAGTACTCTGCTCCGGATGCTCTGCGGCGAATACACCCCCGACGAAGGCGAAGTCTACATCGCGAAGGAAAAAGTGATCGGCATGCTCCATCAGGACGACGCGTTCAACGTCCTCTCGCTGGACTCCGCGAACACCATCGTCGACGAGACCGTCCTCGGGCAGATTTACGCGATCTTCCCCGACCTCTGCCGTGCGGAAATGAAGCTCGCTGACCTTCAGCGTCAGCTTGACGAAGCACCGTCCGATGACACCGCGCTCCTCAGCAGGCTGTCATCCGAGTACGAATCCGTCAACACACGCTACATCGACGGCGGCGGTCTGCACTACAAATCCCGCTGCCGCAGCATCCTGAAGGATCTCGGTTTCGGCGAGGAAATGTTCGATATGCCCGTCTCCAAATGCAGCGGAGGTCAGCGCACCCGCCTTGCCCTCGCACGTCTGCTTTCGCGTGAACCGGACATTCTCATCCTCGACGAACCGACGAACCACCTCGACACCGAAACAATGGAATGGCTCGAAAGCCATCTCGCTTCCTATAACCCGAAGAAGACCATCATCCTCGTCAGCCACGACCGATTGTTCCTCGACCGCGTCACCAACAAGACCCTCGATATCGAACACACCGTCGGAAAGCTGTACAAATGCGGCTACTCCCAGTACGTCATCGAAAAGGAAGCGTACCGCCGCGAATGGGAAAAGAAATACGAGATCCAGCAGAAGGAAATCGCCCGCCTCGAAGCGTACATCGAACAGCAGAGACGCTGGAACCGAGAACGCAACATCATCGCGGCAGAAAGCCGTGAAAAGGCGATCGCCCGTATGGAAAAGATCGAAAAGCCGAAGGATCTGCCGAAGTCGATCCGCTTTGCGCTGAGTTCGTCCGGCGAATCCGGCAACGACGTTGCCTACGCGCGGAAGCTGACCATGGGATTCGGGAACAATATTCTGTTCCGCGACCTGAACTTTCTTGTGAAGAAGCACGACCGCCTGTTCATTTCCGGCCCGAACGGATGCGGCAAATCGACGCTCATCAAACTCCTGCTCGGTCAGCTTGAACCCATCTCCGGCGAAATCGAATTCGGCTACAACGTCACGGTCGGCTACTACGATCAGGAAAACCAGAACCTCGACGAAAACAACACCGTCCTCGACGAACTGTGGAACGCCTATCCGAATCTCACCCAGACGGAGATCCGTAACACACTCGCGCTGTTCCTGTTCCGCGGAGACGACATTGAAAAGGAAGTTTCCGTCCTCTCCGGCGGCGAACGCGCGCGTCTGACACTGGCGAAGCTGATCCTCTCAAAAATGAATCTTCTCATCCTCGACGAACCGACGAACCACCTCGACATCGAGTCCCGGGAGGCACTGGAGAACGCCCTGCTGTCCTTTGACGGCACGATCATCGCGGTATCGCACGACCGTTACTTCACGAAACGGCTCGCGACCCGCTTCGTCGATCTCGGCGAAAACGGACGCGATTTCCGCGGAACCTACGACGAGTACCTGCTGTACAAGCAGAACCGAGCGGCTGAAGTGGAAAATTTCGCGAAGTACGTGCCGGAGGAATCGACACAGAAGGAAGAATACATCGAACGCAAAAAGAAGGGCGCGGAGATCCGACGCATCGAAAAACGGAAAGCGGAAGTCGCGCGCGAAATCAAGAAACTCGAACAGCAGCTCATTGACATCGACGACGAGCTCTTCGGCGACGCGGCATCCGACTACGTCCGCGCGGCTGAACTGACCGACCTCAAAACCACCACGGAAGACCGCCTCATGCAGCTTTATGCCGAGGAAGAAGAACTGAATGAAGGCTAAATGAAATTTCTCGGGGGAACCTTTTCCTAAAAAAGGTTCCCCGACTTGCTTTAGCAAGTCGGAACCGAACACCCTTTCCAAAACCTTTTAAACAAAAAAAGAATGGAGGAAAATGCTATGGCTGAAAAAGTGAATTTGTCCGGATTATCGACCGAACAGCGCAATCCGGCGACGATGAACATTGACGATCACAGTGCCGCGGAAATCGTGAAAATCATCAACGACGGAGACCGTACCGTTGCGGAAGCGGTCTCGGCTGCCCTTCCCTTCATCGCGCAGGCGGCGGAAGCGGCGGCAGACTCCATTTCGAAGGGCGGACGCCTGATCTACATGGGCGCGGGCACGTCCGGACGTCTCGGCGTGCTCGACGCGGTGGAATGCCGTCCGACATACGGTATCCCCGACGGCGTGGTCGTCGGGATCATCGCAGGCGGAATGAACGCCATGTTCCGCGCCGTCGAAGGAGCGGAAGATTCCTTCACCCTCGGCGAGGATGATCTGCGGAACATTGGAGCAACGGCAGACGACACCGTCGTGGGGATTGCCTCCTCCGGACGGACGCCGTACGTCATCGGTGCGCTGAAATTTGCGAAGTCCGTCGGATGCACAACCGTTTCGGTCGCGTGTTCCCCGAACGCGGCGATCTCTGCTCTCGCAGACATCGCCATTGAAGCCGTAACGGGACCGGAAGCCGTGACGGGTTCGACCCGCATGAAGGCGGGAACGGCGCAGAAAATGATCCTCAACATGATCTCGACGACGGCGTTTATCCTCATGGGTAAGGTCTATGGCAACCTCATGATCGACGTTCAGCCGACGAACGAAAAACTCGTTGCACGCGCGGTACGGATCATCCGCGACGCGGTCGGCTGTACGGAAGACCGCGCGGCGGAACTGCTCGATGCCTCCGGAAAACGAGTCAAGCACGCGGTCGTCATGGGAATGCTGGACATCACGGCAGAGGCAGCGGATGTGCTGCTGTCCGCTAACGGCGGAAACATCCGGCGGGTACTGAAGAATCATGAAGAACGTATATAATAAGGAAGAGATCCGCATCATCGGAGTGGATGCGGGCGGGACAAAAACCCGTGCGGCAGCGTTTGACGCGGACGGAACCATCCTCGCGGAAGCCGTTTCCGGATGCGGGAATCTGGTGCTGTCGTACGATGCGGCAAAGACCGCAATCACATCGGCTATCCGGGATGTCTGCCCGGACGGCTGCGCGTACATTGCGGTCGGTGCCGCCGGCGCTTCATCGGGCGAGCTGTCCGGACGACTGTCCGCGGAACTGACGGCGGAATTCGGTGTAAAAACAGACGTCATGAGCGACGCAGAACTGGCACTGAACGCCGCGTTCGGCCCGACAGCGGACGGTATGCTCGTCATTTCCGGTACCGGATCGGTTGTATTCCTGCGGCAGAACGGCGTTCTCACCCGTGCGGGCGGCTGGGGACACCTCCTCGGCGACGGCGGAAGCGCATATTACACGGGAATGTGCGCGCTCCGTACGATCACGACCCTGCGTGACCGGAACGAACCGGATGAAATACTCGAACGCGCCGTTTTCGATGCGCTCGGTATCGATGATCTTTCCGGACTGGTCAGATACGTCTACGCACCGGAACGGAACAAGGCGGATTTCGCGAAAATCGCCCCCGTCGTTGACCAACTTGCGGAAAATGACCACATGATTGCCGCAGATATCCTGTGGAAAAGTGCAGATACACTTTCGGACGATGCGGCCGCAGTCCTCGGACGTGCGGGGATTCCGGAGGTGAACATCGCTCTGACCGGCGGTCACATCTGCCACTCGGACACTCTGCGACTTAACTTTGAACAGACCTTACGCATAAAAACCGGCAGCACCTGCCGTCTGCACTTTCTCACAGAGGAACCCGATCCGGCGTATGCGGCGTACCGGCTGTGGGCAAACACATAAAGGAGAACGTTATGGAAGAAAAAATCATTCGGCTGACCAACAATCTCATGCTGGCGGACACCGGGCACATCAGCGACTTCAACAAGACCATCTGGCATGTACTCAACGGCATCGGCACCCAGTACAGCTGTGCATCCGTCGCGATCGGACGCGGCGACAACGTTCTTCTGAAATTCTGCGCCGGCAACCGTCAGGATTACTCCGGCGATGTATTTCAGAATCCCGATCCGAAGCCGGTGGATTTCGCGACTCTCTACGATATGGCATCGGTCTCCAAGATGATGTCCACTACAATGGTCGCGCTCCGCATGATGGAGGACGGGCGATTCTCTCTCTACGACTCCCTGTGGCGCTACTTCGACAACTGCGGGAACTTCCGCGACGTCGAGATCCGCCACCTCATGACCCATTCGTCCGGAATCTCGCCGCATCTCCCACTGTACGCGATGGGAATCACGCCGGATGACTCCATCCGCGCGATCCTGGACAGCAAGCCCGTCTGCGGTATCGGCGAAAGGGTCAACTACAGCTGCATGGGCTACATTGTCCTGCAGACAATCCTTGAAAAAATCGCAGAAAAACCGCTCGACGAACTGGCAGAGGAACTCGTTTTCCGTCCGCTCGGTATGGAAACGGCCTGCTACTGCCCGAAGTCGGACAACGTCGCAGCAACGGAATACTCCCCCCATAACCATTACTACATCTGCGGTCATGTTCACGACGAAAACGCACACTTCCGCGGCGGTGTGTCCGGCAACGCGGGTGTGTTCGCGTCCATCGACGACTGCATCAAACTTGCCGCCATGCTCTCCGGCCGCGGACGCTCGAACGGCAAAGTTTACCTCGGCAGTCACACGTTTGACCTCGCCGTGACCAATTTCACGAAGCATCTCGGTGAATCGCGCGGGCTCGGCTTCGCACTTCACGGCGGTGAACTGTCCGCCTCGGGCGAGCTGATGTCTCCGGATTCCTACGGCCACAACGGCTACACCGGAACATCCGTCTACGTCGACGGGCGCACCGGCACGTACATCGTCCTGCTGACCAACTCCGTCCACTACGGGCGCGACAACCGCGGTCCGTTCTTCCGTGCGAGACGCATTTTCCACAACATCGCCCTCGCGGAAGCGGATCGGATTTGAGAAAATGGAGTTTTTCGGGGAGAACCTTTTTAAGGAAAAGGTTCTCCTCTAAGACTTCCGAAGGAAGTCTTGTCCCCACTCCAAAACCTTTTTGAACAAATGGATTGACAACGTATGTGCAGATTTTCAGTATGAAAACGGAGGTTTGTTTGCATGAAAAAAGTGAAATCCGGCGCGGAGGTTCTTGAAAATCTTGACGGAAAAAAGACCGTACGCGCGGGACTGATCACCAATCCCACCGCCGTCACGGCGGAACTGCGTCCCACTTACGATATCTTGAAGGAAAAATTCACGCTCGCGGCGATGTTCTCACCCGAACACGGTGTCCGCGGGGACGCGCAGGCAGGTGCGGAGATCACCGAATACGTGGACTCCGTCACCGGCATCACGGTTTACAGCACCTACGGGCGCGGCAAAGAAACGGCGGCCGCGGCGATGCGGGAGCTGGACTGCGTGTTCTTCGACATTGCAGACATCGGATCGCGTTACTACACCTATCAGTACACCATGACCGAGGCAATGCAGAACTGCGCGGCAGCGGGTATTCCCTTCGTGGTGCTTGACCGTCCGCCCGTCATCGGCTGCTTCGCGGAGGGAAATATTCTCGACGTAAAATATTCCTCGTTTGTCGGCAAATACGCCACTGCAGCGCGCACCGGTCTGACGATCGGCGAATTCGCAAAATACATCAACGAAAGCGAGAAGATCGGCTGTGACCTGACCGTTGTTCCGTGCGAAAACGTCCGGCGGGATATGTATTTCGAGGAAACCGGACTGCCGTTCGTCCTCCCTTCCCCGAACATCCCGACAGTCGACGCAGCACTGGTCTATGTCGGTACCTGCCTGTTCGAAGGGACCAACCTGTCCGAGGGACGCGGCACGACCAAGCCGTTCGAGCTGTTCGGCGCCCCGTGGATGCGATGCCGGGATGTAATCGAAAAAATAGGGAAACAGGACGGCTGTCTGCTCCGCGAGACGTACTTCACCCCGCAGTTTTCGAAGCATGCGGGCACGCTCTGCGCGGGTCTGCAGCTGCATGTGACCGACCGCGCGGCGTTCCGTCCGTTTGACGTCGGCGTCCGGCTCGTCCATACAATCCGCGAACTGCATCCGGAGTTCGAATACCGCAGTTTCATCAAAAATCTGTTCGGTTCGGATGAGCTCTGCGCGGACAATTTCGACTGCGAACGCTATCTCGCGGGACTTGAGGCACCGCTTGCGGAATACAAGCGGAACATCGCGCCGTATTTCCTGTATGAATAAAAAAATACCCTTTCCAGATTGAAGTTTTTTGAAAAGGGGTGTGGGGAAAGACTTTTTCGAAAAAAAGTTTTTCCCCACATTTTTATCCAAGTTACCAGTATTTCCTGTCCAGAGCGCGCATCTGTACGGCTTCCATGAGATTGTGTTTCTTGATCCGTCCTCCGATGACACCTTCGTCGGGCGTTTCGCCGGGCTTGTATTCAAGGTCGCGCAGAGTACGCGCCACGCGAAGAATGCGGTCGTACGCTCTGGCGGACAGATTGATCTTCGCGAACACGTTTTCCATCACCTGACGGCATTCCTCATCGAGCGCGCAGAACGCCCGCAGTTCGTCCGTCTGCATCGCTGCATTGTTCTTGACAGAATAATCCTTATATCCCGCTTCGCGGAAGCGTCTCTGCGACAATTCCCGCGCCGTCTCGACCCGTTCGCGGATGACCGCCGACGGTTCGGCGGGCTGCATGTTCGTCAGTTCTGCCAGCGACAGCTCCGGCATCTCCACCTGAATGTCAATCCGGTCGAGCATCGGACCGCTGACTTTCGAGAGATACGTGCGGATCTCCGTTTTCTTGCAGGTACACGTTCCGTTACGCGAGCCGTAGTAGCCGCAGCGGCACGGGTTCATCGCACATACCATCATGAACGACGACGGGTATGTGACCCGTCCGGACGCACGGGTGATGGTGACGACTTTGTCCTCGATCGGCTGCCGCAGTCCCTCCAGTGAATCCTTGCGGAATTCCGGCAGTTCGTCGAGGAACAGAACTCCGTTGTGCGCCAGCGAAATTTCCCCGGGAGACGGTACTTTGCCGCCGCCGACCAGTGCCGCCGTACTGAGCGAATGATGCGGCGACCGGAACGGTCTGCGGAGAATGAAGGGAATCTCGTCGTTCAGCATCCCCGCGCAGGAATGGATTTTCGTCGCTTCCAGCGCTTCTTCGTAACTCATGCGCGGAAGAATCGTCGGAAGACGCTTCGCGAGCATGGATTTTCCCGAACCGGGCGGTCCGATCAGGAGGATGTTATGCCCTCCCGCGGCTGCCGTTTCCATCGCACGTTTGGCACGGAACTGTCCCTTGACCTGCGAGAAATCGTCGGAAGTCACGAAATTTTCGAGCTGTTCGTACGGATTGCCGGATGCCGGTTCCAGCGGTGCGCGGCCATTCAGATGTCCGAGCAGGGACGTGATATCCGGCACACCGTAAATGAACACACCATCTCGGCAGGCGACTGATGCTTCGCGGAGGTTTCCGGCGGGAACGAAAATATGATGTCTGCCCGCATCGGCGGCAGCGATGGTCATGCCGAGAACGCCGCGCACGGGACGGATCTCTCCGGAAAAGGAAATTTCCCCGATGAAGCACATGTCTGTGAGATCGCGGTTAATGAATCCGCATCCCTGATAGACGGCAGCAAGAAGCGCGAGCTCCATTGCGGTGCCCTCTTTTTTCAGATCGGCAGGGGCAAGGTTGATGGAAATTTCGGTCGGCGGAATGGGAAGTCCGCTGTTTTCCGATCCGGCGAAAATACGTTTTTCGGACTCACGGATCGCCGCGTCCGGCAGACCGACGATTTCAAAGTCCGGCAGACCGCGCTTGACCTGGCATTCGACCGAAACTTCATACCCGTCCGCGCCGAGGACCGCAGCGGTATAGGTAACAGACAGCATACGATATAACTCCAAAATATTGTTGTTTTTTTGTTTTATTGTAGCACAAAACCGATCCGTTTGCAAGAAAACACATAATATTATGGAATTATTCCACAATCTATGCTATAATAAAGGAAAGATTACGACCGATTTTACGATATGAAAAGGAGATTTTCCCATATGGCAAAGATCTGGACCCCCGCCGAACGCGCTGTCTGTGCCCTCACCCTCGGCCAGCCCGACGAAATTCCCACCTTTGAACTGGAATTCCAGCTTTCCGAAGAATTCTTCGGCTACTCTCTCGACGATCCGCGCTTCAGCAGCAGTATTTTCCCGACGCTCTCCCCGAAGGAAGTGGAACGCGCGGCATATGACCTCGCAGACAAGTACGCACGTGTTTACGGCACCGCAACCGCATACGACATCGGCGGTGCGGCACTCTCCGGAGACTCCGAAAAGGATGCGCGTCCCGGTCTCGACTACGCAATCATCCCCGTTTACAATCCGTGGTGGGGCGACGTAAATTCGCCCGTGACCATCGCGTTCCGCAAGCGCCTGCGCGAACATTTCGGAAATACCCGTCTGTTCGGCGGACACGGCGACGGCACCTTCTCAATCCCGTCCGGATCGGACATGTACGGTTTCGCGTACCGCATCGCGGATGAACCGGAAGAAGTCCTCGCTCAGGCGGAACGGATGGCGCAGAACGCGATCGAAGCGAACAAGCGTCAGCATGAAGCCGGTCTGGATGTCGCCCTGCTCTGCGCGGACTACTGCTACAATTCCGGTCCGTTCCTCTCCCCTGCAATGTTTGATGAATTCATCACCCCGTTCCTCGCGAAGATCTGCAAAGCCGGACGCGAAGACGGAATGTACATGATCAAGCACACGGACGGCAACATCATGCCGATCCTCGATTCCCTTGTAAACGCGGGGCCGCACGCCCTTCATTCCATCGACCCGATGGCAGGCGTGGACATCCGCGAAGTCAAACGTCTGTATGGGGACCGTGTCGCCCTCTGCGGCAACGTCCACTGCGCCGCACTTCAGACGGGTACGGACGATGAAGTCCGCGAAAGCGCCGAATACTGCCTGAAATACGGCGGCGAAGGCGGCGGATACATCTTCGCAACCAGCAACGTTCCCTTCAAAGGCATGCCTCCGGAACGCTACGCCATGATCCTCGACATCTGGAAGGAACATCGGAAATACTAAAATTTGATCGTGGGGAAAAACTTTTTTTCAAAAAAGTTTTTCACCACACCCCTTTTCAAAAAACTTCAATCTGTTATTACGAATACAGGAAAAGCAGATTTGAAGAAAGTATATTTTTTCTGCTGTCACTTTCACCAAACGAAATGTAAAAATCTTGGGCATTTGTACCATTGACTTTATACAGGGTTTGTGGTAAGATATGTATACTTTAGTGCGATAAAGCACACTAAAAATTTCATGCAAAATACACCGCGAAAACGCGGTCTTGGAGGCTTTTATGAAGAAGATTCTCTCTGCTATCATGGCCGTTGCCATGATCTGCACCTTTGCTGCACTGTTCACTTCCTGCGGCGGCAGCGGCGAAGAATTCGTTATCGGTATCACCTACTTCGAACCGATGAACTACTTTGACGAAAACAACAAGCTCACCGGTTTTGAAACCGAATTCGCAGAAGCTGTCTGCAAGAAGCTCGGTCTCACCCCGAAGTTCCAGGAAATCGACTGGTCCGCTAAGGAAACCGAACTCAACTCCGGCAACATCGACTGCATCTGGAACGGTATGACCATCACTCCCGAACGTCAGGAAACCATGGGCATCTCCAATCCTTACATGGCAAACAAACAGGTTCTCGTTGTTAAGGCAGAAAACGTAGAAAAGTACAGCGATTCCGCAAACCTCGCAGGTGTAAGCATCTGTGCGGAAGAAGGCTCCGCAGGTGAAGAAGTTATCACCACCGACGCTGCATTCTCCGGTGCAAACTATGTTTCCGTATCCACCATGGCTACCGCTCTCATGGAAGTTGCAGCAGGCACTTCCGAAGGCTGTGTCATCGACTTCGTTACCTGCATTGGCATGATCGGTGAAGGCACCGACTACGCAGGTCTCTCCGTCGTTGAAGCATACGAATTCAGCCCCGAACAGTACGGTATCGCATTCCGCAAGGATGACACCGCAACGGTTGAAAAGTTCAACAACGCAATCGCTGAACTCATGGCAGACGGCACCATCGACGCGATCGCTGCAAAGTACAAGCTCGACGGTCAGCTTATCAAGTAATCAAGTAATCAAGTAAGAGACAAAACCAAACAAAAACGGCTCGAGGAAGGAATTTTTCACCGAAAGTTCCTTCCTCGACTTTCCTGTTTCAAGGAAAAATCCCCACGTTAGGAGAACACTATGTCATTCGCAACCGTTACACTGGATTTGCTTGAATCTTTCCTGCAAAACGGTCTCGTCTTTATCCTCACGCTGCTTGGTGCAATCCCGCTCGGCCTAGTGATCACGTTCGGCTCCATGTCGAAATTCAAGCCGCTGCAGTACCTCGTCAAAACATATGTATGGATTATCCGCGGCACACCGCTGATGCTTCAGCTGTTCGTCGTCATGTACGTGCCCGGTCTCGTCTTTGACATGCCCATGCAGAGCCGTCTCACCGCCGTCATGATCGCGTTCATTATCAACTATTCCGCGTATTTCTCCGAGATTTACCGCGGCGGCATCGAGTCCATCCCGAAGGGGCAGTATGAAGCCGGTCAGGTTCTCGGTATGACCAAGTCGCAGATCTTCTTCAAAGTCGTGCTCTTCCAGGTCATCAAGCGCATCGTTCCCCCGATGGGCAACGAAATCATTACCCTCGTCAAGGACACCTCTCTCGCCCGCGTCATCGCGTACGCCGAAATCATCAAGGCGGCGGAACGCTACACCGCGATGGGCTACATCTGGCCGCTGTTCTATACCGGCGTGTTCTTCCTCGTCTTCGTCGGCGCCCTCACACTCCTGTTCGGCTGGATCGAGCGGAAACTGGATTATTATAAGGGATGATAATCGGGGAAAACTTTTTTGAAAAAAAGTTTTCCCCGAACCCCTTTCAAAAAACTTTATACTATAAGAGAGACAAAGTATGTGCAGATTTGAAGTTCCGTACCGTCTGTACAGCTTACAAAATCACGAAATCAAACGCTCTGCACACACTTTGTCACCACATTCGTCCGAAAGTTTTTGGGAAGGGTGCGGGAAACCCTTTTTTCAAAAAGGGTTTCCCGCGAAAAAATCAAATTGGAGTAAACTATGAATCCGATACTTGAAGTAAAAAACATCCGTAAGAGCTTCGGAAACAACGAAGTTCTGCGCGGGATCAACTTTACGCTGAATCAGGGCGACGTTCTCGTTATCATCGGCTCATCCGGCAGCGGCAAGACGACCCTGCTCCGCTGTCTGAACTTCCTCGAGGAAGCGAACGAAGGCACCATTTCCGTCGGCGGAAAGGTGATCTATCAGGCGGGCGGCGGAAAGAAGATGACGGACGCGGAAATCCGTCAGAACCGTCTGCATTTCGGTCTGGTATTCCAGTCGTTCAACCTGTTCCCGCAGTACAACGTTCTGCGGAACATCACGCTGGCGCCGGAAATGCTCGAACTGGACAAGTTCAAGGCAGAAAAGGGCAAAAAGCCGTCCCTGGCGGACAAAAAGCGAATCACCGATGAGATCGAGATGCATGCAAAGGATCTGCTGACCAAGGTCGGTCTGGCGGACAAGATGGACAGCTACCCGTTCCAGCTTTCCGGCGGACAAAGCCAGCGCGTCGCGATTGCACGTGCGCTTGCTCTTGCACCGGACATCCTCTGCTTCGACGAACCGACATCCGCGCTCGACCCGGAACTGACCGGCGAAGTGCTGAAGGTCATCCGCGAGCTGAAGAACGACAACCGCACGATGATCGTCGTCACGCACGAAATGGAATTCGCGCGCGGCGTGGCGGACAAGGTCATCTACATGGCAGACGGCGTCATCGAGGAACAGGGTACCCCCGAAGAAGTCTTCGGCAACCCCCAGTCCCCGAAAACCCGCGCGTTCTTATCAAAATCAGCGATCAAGGGATAAAGTTTTGCAGGGAGAGGAACTTTTTGAAAAAAGTTCCTCTCCCTGCACCCTCTCTTCAAAAACTTTTATACTGGGAAAGGGATATGGTTTGTGCGGATTTGGAGTGTATCTGTGAGGATACGCTTTTTTTATTTTTTGAGCAGAGTTGACGGATGCCCGAGAAGGGTTTCGGCACGGGCAATGTATTCGCGAAACCGCGGAGTATCCCTGACGTCATCAAACCATTCACGCCGGACACCGCAGTATCCCTGCCAGTTCGGGTTCGCGAGACTCGCCAGATAATCGACCGAATTCTGTCCGTATGCCCGGATAAAGCCGTGATAGAACACATCGCCTTCCTCGGTTCCGTCCGGAAGAAGGAATCTCCAGCGGTCCGGGAACCCAAGAATCCCGCCGAACAGTTCCTTTCTGCCGAATTCCAGTCCTTCGTCCCCGGGGAAGGATTTCCACCGTTCGTAATCCGAGAAGGATTCGCCAAGCAGAGCATAGGCTGTTTCGTTCTCACCGATCCCGAAATATGCCGACGCCATGCGGATTCCGCATCCGGCGTAAAAGTCCAGCCATGCGGGAGGTACTTTTTCTCCGTCTGCGGCGAAGGATTCGATCAGCCGGCGGCGCTCCGCCATCTGAGCAATCCGCTGTTCGGGAGTAAGTTCCCGCTGAAGCTCCCTGCCCAGCACATGACACATGAGTTTCAGGTTGTTCAGCAGATGCAGGGCATGCGCCTTATCGTACTGATCGTTTTCCCAGTACCGCTGTTCCAGAACTTCAAACCGGCAGGAACGGTATTCCATCGTACATTTTCCGAGCCAGCGGGGCAGTTCTTCGTCCGTACAGACCGAACAGATCTGCCGCAGGGTATCGTCGCGGAGGAACGGTTCGGAGCACTCGGAAAGGATCTTTTCGGCAGCTTCGTACAGCAGAGGACGGTATTTTTCCGGATTCCGGTTCTCGCCGAACGTAAGTTCATGAATCATCGCTCCCGCAATCCGGTATTCCTCCGGATACTTCCGCCAGTAGGCTTCCGCAAACTGCACGCGCCGCTCGCGGACATTTCCGGTGCCGGGAAGATCGTCGCCGCTCCAGAACTTCTTCCAGAAATACGCGATATCCTCCTTTTTCCCGTCGGTATCGTTCCCGATCAGGGCATCCACGCTGATTTTCAGATGATTGGCGATGTTCGGCAGGAGTTCGATGTCCGGGTATCCGTCGCCGCACTCCCATTTGGAAACGGACTGCGCGGAGACGGCAAGCACTTTCGCCAGCTGTTCCTGCGTCAGCCCGCGCTCCTTCCGGTATTTCCGCAGATTCTGCGCGATGTTCAGTTTCATAATATGTCACCTCTTCTGCATTGTTGTTCTGATTTTATTATACAATACCGCCGCCGAAGCCGTCAAGCACCGTTCAAACGGAAAAAATCCCACGGGAAGTGGGATTTTTCTTTGATTATTCGATTTCCGCCATGGCTTTCGCACGGGCAATGTACGGCTGGAAGCGTTCGTCTTTGCGGACTTCATCCATGCCGCCCCAATGCAGTGTCATGTGGTAGATATCCGTTTTTTCAAACAGCATATACGCATATGCGTCCCCGTTATGCTCCCTCGAACCGTCGGGAAGTTCGATCTTCCACGCATCCGGACCGTACAGCCCGCAGATCGCACGGATTCCGCCGAAGATTTCCGGATCACCGACATCCAGCGCCGTCCCTTCCGGGAATACGTTCCACTGTTCATAGCGTTCAAATGCAAGATCGAGCCACGTATACCCTTCCTCATTCCGTCCGGAACGGAAGAGCATCCACGCAATCATCAACGTACAGTGAGCATACCGTCCGCGCCAGACTTCCGGCACGCCGTTTCCGCCGCCGAGGAATTCAAACAGCCGGATCTGCTTTTTCCGCCATGCGATATCGCGCTCGACATCTTTCCAGTTCTTCGTTTTGTCGTTCCGCGTGATGAAATGACACAGGAGCATGAAATTGTTGATTCCGCGGTGCAGACGGCTTTCTTCCATACGATCCTGCTTCCAGAGACGGTATTCCATCACTTCTCCGCGGGTATCTTCATACGCTGACGCACACATATCGATCCAGTGTTCCAGTTCCTCATCCGGACAAACGATGCACATATCCCGAACCGCCCGTTGACGAATCCAGTGCAGAGTACATTCATTTATGATTTTTTCACAGGTTTCACGGAGCAGGGGCAGATATTCCTCCCATTTATCCTTCGGAAGCTGCACAATCGCATGCGTCAGATCCAGCGCAAGTTTGTATTCCTCCGGATACCGCCGTACGTAGCCGAGGGTATACTCCACCAGTTCCGCCGGATCCTTGATATTTCTGCGTGTATTATGATACAGCTGAAAATCTTCCCGCTTCCCGATCTCGTCGTTCCCCATCAGCTCGTCGATCGTCACTTTGAAATAGTTCGCAATCATCGGCAGCATGGTAATGTCCGGATATCCGTCGCCGCATTCCCATTTCGAAATCGCCTGCGGGGACACGCCGAACGCCGACGCCAGCATTTCCTGCGTCATATCCCGGTCGCGGCGCAGTTTCCGCAGCTTTTCCCCAATCATCAGTTCCATCGTTTTTTCTCCTTCTGTTCAAGATCGACGCGGGCCCTCGTCCTGATTCCATTATACTATGGTTTTCTTTCACGGTCAAGCATCGCATTTTTGCGGAAAACTCCACGAATCGTGGTTTTTTCCCATGACCCGTGGAGTCTTTTTATAACGATTTCACCGGAATCCGGTACACGACCGCGTCGCGGAGGTTGTCCGGACCGTTCGCCGTGCAGGAGACGTACAGCGTCCCGTCCCATTCGCACACGGACGGATAGTGCCAGTACGGTCCGCAGCGCAGCGCGTCGTCGTATCCGTCCGCGATGAGGTACAGTTTTGTGAATCCACCGTCCCCTTCACGCAATGCCATCACCAGACGTGACCGGTCGTTCTGCGGCGTGCGTTCATTGTAAAACAGAAAGTCCCTGCCGTCGGACAGCGTACCGCCGTACATTTTCACTCCCGCGATCGGCATGGTCGACTCGCCCGTGAACCGCCACGCACCGTCTTCCCGCCGGAACGTCCATGGCTGCCCGTCGTCGTTCCGCACAATGGCCCGGAGTCCCTTCCGGTAAACCGCTGTTTCGGGACACCACAGCGGAAATTCCCCGTCCGTCCAAGGTCCGTCATACGGCTGTACCGTCCAGTCCCCCGCGATGCCACGCACGGCGACAGCGGGAATCTGCGGAAGTTCCCCCTCTGCGGGACTGACGCGTCCGCCGGCGATCCACATGCCGTCGAGATACCGCATCGGTGTGGTGTTGAACAGGAACCGGATATCATGCTCGCGCCGCCGTTCCCAGCGGCCGTCTGTATACGTCCGTTCTTCCACCTTCACGGGACGATCGTGCGCGGTCATAAAGGTAACGAGGGCGGAAATCCCCTCGTCCGTCTCATAAAATACCGCCGGAACGCAGTGATACACGCGGTCTTCCGCAACAATTTCCTCGTCCTCCCACGTTTCGCCGCCGTCGTCCGACCATGCACCTGTGATCTGCGTGATCCCTTCGATCTCCCCTGCCGTACACCGGTACCACGCGGCAAACAAACGTCCTCCGAGCACTGTCACGGACGTATCGTGCAGAAACGGGAACTCCTCCGTCGCACGCCGGACGCAGATCACGGTCATTCCGTACGGCTTCGGCGGATCGTTCGGGTATTCGCCTTCAAAGAAAAAATCGTTCGTTCGCATGTCATTCCCCCATCGTTTTTTCTTCATTATAATATGGCATTCGTCGGAAGTCAAGAAGTCTGTAAAAAACTGTTGCAATGCGGCGGCGGGATGTGCTATAATGGAAACAAATCCACAAACGGAGTATCTTATGTCTTCCTTTGTCCTCAAAATGATCGCCGCCGTCACGATGTTCATCGACCATGCGGGACTTCTTCTCTTTCCCGATCTGGAGATCATGCGCATCATCGGACGTCTTGCGTTTCCGATCTATGCCTACTGCATCGCGGAGGGCTTCCGCTATACGAAAAACAGGAAGCTGTATTTTCTGCGCGTATTCATCCTCGGACTGGTCTGCCAGATCGTCTACACCGTCGTTGACCGGCAGCTTTATCTTGGCATCCTGATCGTCTTTTCCCTCTCGATCCTGCTCATGGCGATCGCCGACAGCTTCAAGCAGGCGATGCGCGGAAATCCGAGTATCATCGGGCAGCATCTCGCAAAACTGCTTCGCGTGGAGGCAATTCCGAACACCAACGACCGGATCATCAACGGCGCTCTCCTCGCCGCCTCCGTCTGCGCTTCCCTTCTTCTCTGTCTGACCGTTGACGTGGACTACGGCTTCTTCGGCATCCTGCTGCCGGTGTTCACCTCCGTCTTCGAAGACCGTCCGCGCCGTCTTGTAATGTTCACCGCGACCTTGCTCGCCCTCTCGATCGACCTGACCTCCGGCGGGTTCATCTATCAGTTCTGGTGCCTGCTCGCCGTTCCGCTCCTCGCGATGTACAACGGCAAACCCGGCAAGTACCGGATGAAGTATTTCTTCTACATCTTCTACCCCGCCCATCTCGTTTTCCTTTACGCACTCGATATGTTCATCTGACACGGTTCACAGGAGAATTTCATGTACAACTACGCCTTATTCGACCTCGACGGGACGCTCACCGACCCGTCGCTCGGGATCACCAACTCCATCATGCACGCCCTCGCGAAAATGGGATGCACTATTCCGCCGCGCGAAGAGCTGTACTGCTTCATCGGACCGCCGCTCGTTCCCGCGTTTCAGGAATTCATCGGTATGACGCCTGAAGAAGCGGAACAGGCGGTCGCTTTCTACCGCGAATACTTCTCCGTGGACGGTCTGTTTGAAAATACCCCCTACAGCGGCATAGAGGATGTTCTCCGAAAACTGAAGGAATGCGGCGTCACTCTCGCCGTCGCGACCTCCAAACCGGAACAATTCGCCGTGCGGATCCTCGAACATTTCGGTCTTGCGCCGTATTTCACCGTCGTCTGCGGTGCGACGATGGACAGCAGCCGCTCGAAAAAGGGCGACGTCATCGCGTACACGCTCGGTCAGCTCGGAATCACGGACAAAGCGTCCGTCCTGATGATCGGCGACCGTCACCATGACATCGAAGGCGCGAAGGAAAACGGACTGTCATCCGCAGGTGTTCTCTGGGGATTCGGTGATGAATCCGAACTGAAGAAGGCCGGTGCGGACGCGATCGCGCACAACATGGACGAGCTGGTAAAGATCGTTACGGAATAAAATACGTCAGCAATGCAAAAATCCCCCGGATCGGGGGATTTTCTTTGTTTCTGTTTATTTCTTCAGCGCTCTCCAGACTTCGACCGCGTGTTCCATACGGTCGATCGCCTCTTCGAGCTGCGCTCTCGGACATCCGTAATTGAAACGGACGTAACGGCTGTAGCCGTAGATCTTACCGGAGCTTACCTTGACATGCGCTTTTTTGAGGAAGAAGTCTGCCGGATCCTCTGTGCCGAGAGCGGAGCAGTCCAGCCAGAGGAGGTATGTGCCTTCGTTGTGCGGCGTACGGATCTCGGGGATCTTCGCAAAGCGCGCTTCGGCGTAATCACGGTTTGCACGCAGATACTCACGCAGTTCTTCCTTCCATTCGTCACAGCTTCCGTCGTATGCCTTTTCGTACGCCGCAATGGTCAGCACGTTCGCGCACGGCAGCAGACCGTCCTGACGGCTCGCGAACTTTTCGCGGAGGGTTTCGTTCGGGATGATCGCGAAGCCGAGCGGCAGACCGGGGATATTGCAGATCTTGCCCGCGCTCGATACGGTCACACTGTACGCCGCCGCGTCGTCACTGACTGCGAAGTACGGAATATGGCGGTCTTCGAGATCAAGTTCGCAGTGGATTTCATCGCTGATGACGAGCAGATGATGTCTGGTGCAGAACGCTTCCAGACGGAGCAGCTCCTCCTTGGTGTACACACGACCGACGGGGTTGTGCGGGTTGCAGAGGATAAGAGTCTTGATATCAGGGGAAAGAACGGCTTCCAGCGCATCCATGTCCATTGTGTACCGATACGTGCTTTCGTCACGCTTCATCGGGACTTCGACAACCGGAAGTTTTGCTTCATTGTGCAGGTTGCGGATGTGGTCGTACATCGGGATGGAATACATGAACTTGCTGCCCATCATCTGGAGTGCCGTGACCACGCCGGGAATGACGCTCGGTACCCAGACGATCCATTCCGGACGAACCGTTACCTTGTACTTCTTCTTATAATGCGCGACAATGTGGTCTTTCAGCAGTTCCAGCGTGTAGGGATAACCGAAATACGGATGTGCGGCGCGTTCCTGAATCGCCTTTACGACCGGCGGCGCGCTTTCGAAGTCCATGTCCGCCACCCACATCGGGAGAACGTCGCCTGAAACCTCATGCCACTTGACGGAATCGCTGTCTGCTCTGTCCGGGAACTTATCGAAATCGTACATAGATGTCTTTTCTCGAGGAAAACTTTTTTGCAAAAAAGTTTTCCCCGAACCCCTTTCAAAAAAACTTAATATAAATAAATTTTATTAGAGTCCGTGCAGATTTTTACTGGGAGAGTGCGTCGCCGTAGAGTTTGACCGTAAGGCCTTCGAAGCCGACGGGAACGGGCTTGCCGTAGGTGTTCGCCATGCTTCCCGTAACGGAGACTTCAACGGTGTTTTCGCCGGGCTGTGTGAGTTCCGTGATGTCGAGTTCGTACGGCATGAACAGGATGCGTCCGGCATCCTTTCCGTTGACCTTCACATCCACGATGTCGTGGATGTCCGTGAACGCCAGCTTGACCTTCGTAATGTCGTCACGGCAGGTGAACGTCCTGTTTCCTTCGCCGAGGCCGACGATTTCACGCAGATGCGGTTCCGGAACTTCGTCCTTCGCGAGGGTGACGAAGCCCTTCGGGTTGATACCGATGACCTTCACGCTGTGCGGGGGAACGGTCACCTTGTATTCGAAGCCGCGCCCGGTCATTTCCGCCGCCATGGGAGATGTATTGCCCGTGAACGCATCAAAGTCCGCCGCCGCGCCGTTCTGATCGGTGACGAGCTTGCCGGTGATCTCGGTTCTGCCTTCATTCACGAGCAGGAAGAACGGACAACCGCTCTTGCTGAGATGGACGAAGCGGAGGTCGTCGGTGTTTTCACCCTCAAAGTACGATGTGCGCTTGACGTTCTTTTCGACGTAATCGATGAAGTTCGAGCTGTTGTGCATCAGACCGCCCTGGATCACGCAGCGTCCGATCTTTTCCACAATCGCCGCATCGATGGGCAGCCGGCTGTCCACGAGAAGCACTTTATAGATATACTGGTCCACGCGGATGGTGTCGTCCACGACACGTGCGCGGTTCATGAGGTCGTCAATGGTGAGATAGTTGAATGTGTAGCCCTTCTTGTACAGTGGTTCGACCGGTTTGACCGGAACATGTTCCGACGAACAGAGGACAGCGGCATCCGGATGATTGACCGAAGTGGTGTTCAGCCAGGACAGACGCTTGATGTACATCGCGATCTTGCGGTAATCCTTCCACCAGATGTTATTCGGACCGACGTCCGGCGGGCGTTCGTTCGACTGGACGGGCGTGCGAACGGAATAGTAGAACGCATGTGGGATGATCATATTGCATCCGCGTGCGAACAGGAAGTTAAGGTACCACATCATGTTATCCGGCGTGAAGTTCCAGGGATTGCCCGCTTCCCCGCAGACGCCGAAGCATTCGTTGGAGTTTCTCGATGCGCCGGTGTGACGTGCAGAGTCCGCCGCGAGCTTCGCCATGACGGAATCGGGGGAGGTCAGCGCGTTTTCTTCGGTGACCATGCGCCACACGAGGTCCTGTCCGGGAACGTCGAACTTACGGAGAGTATCACAGTCGCCGCTTTCGGCGGGATGTCCCATCAGCGCAACATTATGCGCACGGCACCAGTCGGAGAGCGTCTGATAGTAAGCATCGTTCAGGCGGCGGCTGATGGTCTTTTTGTAGATGCGGGCGGCGTTCCGGGCAGTCTTTTTGTCCTTCGTCGGGAACAGAAGCGCCGCGAGGTCGGTGAATTCACCACCGCATTCGAAGAAATCTTCGAGAAGGTCGTACGTCCAGCTGATCTTGCCCTTCATGTCGGCGCAGCGGCCTGAAACAGACGGTTCGTCCGTGAAGAAACCGATCACAGTCTTGCCGAAGAAACGGGATAGCTTTTCGTAGTAGAGATCGTGCGTGTGCTGGGTAAACAGCTGTACCGCGTACGGATTGAGAATATCCGCCGCCGCGGGAGCGTTCGGCTGACCGTCATCCTCATCCGGGAGCAGACCACGGATGGTGCCGCCCGTGTAAGTAAGAACGAAATCGTAGCTTACATAGGATTCGTCCCCCTTCGGCTGATCGAGACGGACGTCTTCGAGCTGTCCGCCGCTGTTCAGCTTGATCCAGAAACGGTAGAGAACTTCCGCATCGGCGGGTGTTTCTTCCGTTCGGACCGCAGTCAGCGCGCGTGCGGCGAATCGCTTGTCCTCCGCGACCACTCTGCCGTGCGCGGAACCGGACGGATACATCGCTTCGTCGTACAGAACGACCATCATATGGCGGCGTTCCGCTGCCTCAAGACACGCTTCAACCAGTTCAAAATATTCATCGGACAGGTATTCCGTTTCCAGCCCAAGGCGCGGATGGATCACGAAACCGTCAATTCCCTTTCGGTGAAAATCATCAATCTGCCGGATCAGCTCGTCCTTGTCCAGTTTATCATTCCAGAACCAGAACGGGAGCGGCGAGAACGTGTTGCCGGGGTTCTTCCACATGGAAGTCAGAATATCATACATGTTTGGGATTCCTCTCGTTTTGCTGCAAATGTTTCTGACATTATTATATAGCACCCGACCTGTTATTTCAAGTCTCCCGCCGAATTTCGAAAAAATAAAATAATAAGGTACCTGATGTATTGACATCGTTTTCCTCCTGTGGTATAATAGCCGCAGAAAAGGTAAGGTACCTTATTATTTAACAGGAGGAAAAAATGAAAACCATTGAGGAAGAGATCGTACGGATGCTCGGACGACTCAATGCCCTCTCAAAGCGAGGATCTGCTCCGCCGCCGTCCCCTCCGGAGACACGTGACGGCGAACCGCTTCCGCCTCCGCCGCCGGATCCGGCACCGCGCGGTCAGGGACGCGGACGCATGCTTGGGCTTCTGCTCGACCACGGTGAGATGAGCCAGTCCCATCTCGCGTACCATCTTGGGATCCGTCCGCAGTCGCTGTCGGAAATGCTTGCGAAAGCGGAAGCCGACGGAATGATCGTACGCCGGCAATCCACGGAAGACAAACGGCAAACGCTCGTTTCGCTGACGGAACTCGGACAGAGCCGCGTGGAAACCTTCCGGGAAAACCACCGCAGACAGGCGGCGGAATTTCTCGCCCCCCTCACGGATGAGGAAAAAGCCGCACTCGCCGACATCCTGCGCAAGCTTATTGATGCAAAAAAAGAAGACGAAAATTAACCACTCTTGAATCACATTAATCTGGAGGTACAAATTTATGGGACCTGGAGGAAAAGGACCGGGCGGACGAGGCCCGGGAGGACCCGGCGGCGGTCAGTTTATGGGACGCCGCGAAAAAATGATGGAAGCCATGAAGGAACCGAAACCGGAATCGATCAAGGAAGTTCCGGGCTACCTTTATCGCCTGATCACGAAATTTTTCTACCGCTTATTTTACATATTCCGTCTCGTATGGGACACCAAACCGTGGATTCTGTTCTACATGGTATTCATGGCGATCTTCAACGGTGTGACCCCCGTCATCAGCGCGAAAATCGGTGCGGATCTTCTGAACGCACTCGCATCCTCGTATGTTGCCGCCACAAACGGGAACTTCGAGTTCGACCTCGTTATAAAAATTTTGATCTTCCGGTTCGTCTATAACTTCGTGACCGGTCTGATCAACCGGATCAGCAACATCCTCAACAACATTTCGAGTGAACTTGTCGTCAACCATGTCAACCTCAAAATCATGTACAAGTCGCGCGAAGTCGACCTTGCAAGCTTCGACCTTCCCGAATTCTACGAAAAATTCGAAAACGCAAAGCGTGAAGCCGGCAACCGTCCGATCCATATTCTCAACGCCAACTTCACCATCATCAGTACCGTCATCAGTATGCTCTCTTTCGTGGTCGCACTGATGTCCGTCAGCCCGTGGGCACCGCTGGTCATCCTCGCGATGAGCATTCCGACCGCAATCATCAATTTCCGCTACCGCAAAAAGAACTTCTGGTATCTGCGCTGGCACTCCAAGGAACGCCGCCAGATGAACTACTACTCCAACCTCATGACCAACAAGGACATGGTCAAGGAAATCCGCCTCTTCAACCTCTCCGATCTCTTCATCGGACGTTACTATGACACGTTCAAAGTCTACTTCCGCGGTCTGAAGAAGCTGTTCGTGGAAGAAGGTCTCCTGCATATGTGCATGACCGTCGTCACTACCACCATCAACTGCCTGCTCTTCCTCTACATCGCCAAAGGCGTTGCCGAAGGCAAGTATGAAGTCGGTGACTACTCCTTCTACACCGGTGCGCTGTCCTCCATCGCCGGCGGTATCGGCACCCTCATCAGCACCACCGCCTCCATTTACGAAGGTACGCTGTTCATCGACAACCTCATCTCGTTCATGAACGAAAAGCCGACCATCGTTCCTTCCCTGCCCGAACCCCGCCGCATCCAGCATCACACCGGTCACACGATCGAGTTCCAGCATGTTTCGTTCGTCTATCCCGGTACCGAACGCAAAGTAATCAACGACGTCAGCTTTACGCTGGATCCCGGTGACACCTGCGTTCTCGTCGGTCTGAACGGCGCGGGCAAGACCACGCTTATCAAGCTGCTAACCCGTCTGTATGACCCCACCGAGGGACGCATCCTCCTCGACGGACACGACCTCAAGGAATATGCCGTCGAAGACCTGTACTCCATGTTCGGCATCATCTTCCAGGACTTCGGCAAATATGCCGTGAATGTCCGCGAAAACATCCAGTTCGGTCAGCTCGAACGCGACGCAACCGAAGAAGACGTCCACCTCGCGGCGGAACAGTCCTCCGCGGACCAGTTCATCAACGACCTGCCCGACCAGTACGACACCCCGCTCATGCGTTACTTTGAAGAAAACGGCATCGAGCTTTCCATCGGTCAGTGGCAGAAGCTGTCGATCGCACGTGCATTCTACAGCGACTCGGACGTCATCATCCTCGACGAACCGACTGCCAGCCTTGACGCCATCGCCGAACAGGAAATCTACAACCAGTTCGACCGTCTGCGCAAGGACAAGACCACCATTTTCGTATCGCACCGTCTCTCCAGCGCGACCGTAGCAAACAAGATCATCGTTCTTGAACACGGCGCAGTCATCGAAATCGGCGACCACAGCGAACTTATGAAGAAGAAGGGTACCTACTACGAACTCTTCTCCACGCAGGCAAAACGCTACATCACCCCGATCGACGGCATGTCGGCGGAAGATTTCATGAACACCGGCGAAGCCGCAATGACCATTGAAGCAGCAAATGCCCATCACGGTCACGGAAGACCGCCGTTCGGAGAAGGGCGTCCGTTCGGCGAAGGGCGTCCGTTCGGTGAAGGGCGTCCGTTCGGTGAAGGGCGTCCCCCGCACGGTGAACGTCCTCCGCACGGTCGTCCCGAACCTTCCAACAAAAACTGAACCGAAAAAAAATCAGGACGGAATCCGTAAATTCCGTCCTGACTGTTTTTTGATATTAAAACTGGAAATAAATAAACGAACTTGCGCCGTCACCCGCAAGAAGCGCGAGCCATGCAACGGCAATCGCCCACGTGAGAACGATCGCCTTGCCGCGGTCGACCGCTGCGGTGGATTTCAGCGAACCGTCCGATTCGGGGACTTCGTCGTGCTTCACCAGCCGGTCGAGGAAGATCAGCACGATCACGGACAGTACCGAGATCGCCGCGCCGCGCAGGTCGATTCCCATTCCGGCGAACACATCGGTCAGCGGGACGCTCCACGCGGTGAACAGCTTTGTCATGAGAATCCCGAGATCCGCCATGCTGTTCGCACGGAAGAAAATCCACGCAAACGTGACGAGAACGAACGTGCAGATGGTCTGCCATGCGTGATAGGCCTTGGTTTCCCGGTTGATGCCGAGCTTTTTACACAGATCTTCGCGTGTATTTTTGGTGAGGATGCCGACAACCTGATACGCCCCGTGCAGGAATCCCCAGATCACGAACGTCCACGCCGCACCGTGCCACAGACCGCTGACAAGGAAGACAATCATAAGATTCATGAGATGTTTCCACTTTGCACACCGGCTGCCGCCGAGCGGAAAATACAGATAGTCGCGGAACCATGTCGAGAGGCTGATGTGCCAGCGGTTCCAGAATTCCTTGATGGAGCGTGCAGTGTAGGGAACGTCAAAGTTCTGCATCAGACGGATGCCCATGACACGCGCACAGCCGATCGCGATGTCCGTATAGCCGGAGAAGTCACAGTAGATCTGCACGGCAAACATCACCGAGGCGAGAATCACGGAAACCGCGGATGCATTCGAAACATCGTTGTAGACCGCATTGACATACACGGCGAGGAGGTCAGCAACGACAACTTTCTTAAAGAAGCCGACCAGCATCCGCTTGAGTCCGGCAGCGGCATCGGCGTTGTTCCAGTACTGTTTGGTACGGAGCTGGGGAAGCAGATTTTCCGGACGTTCGATCGGTCCCGCAACAAGCTGCGGGAAGAAGGAAACGAACAGAGCGTAGTAGCCGAAATGACGTTCCGTTTTGATCCGACCGCGGTACACATCGATGGCGTACGACAGGGTCTGGAACGTATAGAACGAAATTCCGACGGGGAGAATAAGATTCAGGGTAAAGTCCGTCGACGGCGCACCGAACAGGGTCATCAGAGCGGATACGCTGGATGCAAGGAAATTGTAATACTTGAAGAAGAACAGCACGCCGAGACAGATAACCAGCGTCACAACGAGACACAGCCTCTGTGTCGCCTTTTTCTGCGATTTTTCGATCACGAGCGAACAGACCCACGATACCGCAGTGGTAAACAGGATCAGAAAAATCAGCGACGGATTCCATGTCATATAGAAATAGTAGCTGACGGCGAGAAGCGCGATCCAGCGTACCTTCATCGGGAGCAGGAAGTGCAGCAGAAGCACGACCGGATAGAAGATCAGAAATTCAGCGGAGTTGAAATTCATTCGGTCTCTCCTTTCCCATCATCCTTTTCGTTTGCTCTGCTGCGCCGGTTGAAGTCCCCCGCGGCAAGTCCGACGGCCGATGAAAACAGAAGCAGGAGCAGCATGTCTTCGAGTTCGGCTCCCGCCAGAGCGAAAACGGCAAACGCCGCGATATGTACCGCGACATTCACAAACGGCAAAAAACGTCCGAGCGTTTCGCTGACGCAGGAAAGCACATGCAGCACCGCAATCACAGGATAAAATACCAGCATCGTAAAAACCTTTCGGTCAGAAATCATAATATTTGTGTCATTATACCACAAAATCCCCCCTGCTTCAAGAGTTTTTCTATAAAGTTTGCGTAAGGAAAGGATCGTCCAAGATTTTTTTGTTGGCATTTACAATTCCGGAAAAGTATGATATAATGCAGTCAGACAAAGAAGGAGATGGTGTGCATGAACATTCGCCGTTTTAATATCGTATGCCGCGGGACGCGGATTCCCGCCGGAATCACTGTCGCAGTCACTGCGGATCTTCATTTCCGCGACAGCGGCACAGCGGTCGAACAGCTCCGCGAGCTTCGTCCGGACATCATCTGTGCGCCGGGCGACATTATGCAGGAGACGGACCAATTCTCCATTCATGAATGCTTCAACGAAAAAGGATTCACCTTTCTCACGGACTGCCGAAAAATCGCACCTGTGTACTACTCCATCGGGAACCACGAGCGAGGCATGACGGACAAAAACCGCGCCATCCTTGCCGATGCCGGTATCACCCTGCTCGACAACACCTGGGTACACAACGGTTCGCTGACGATCGGCGGTCTCACCTCCGGCTACACAAGCGGCATCCCGAAGCAGCGGAATACGCCCCCGCCGGACGTTTCGTTTGTCCGGAAATTCGCCATGCAGGACGGCTTCCGGATCCTGCTGTGCCACCATCCCGAATACTGGCCGGCGTACATCCGCGAAACGGACATCGAGCTGACGCTCTCCGGTCACGCGCACGGCGGACAGTGGCAGATCCCGTTCACCAATCAGGGCATTTTCGCCCCCGGACAGCACCTGTTCCCGAAATACACGAGCGGAGTTTACAAAAACCGTCTCGCGGTCAGCCGCGGCATGGCCAATACGGTCTGCATCCCGCGGTTCTTCAACCCGCGGGAGATCCTTCTTCTCAAACTGGTGGCGGAATGACAAAACTCTTCCTTTATTATAAGATAAATCCTTCCGAACCGTCCCGTATTCTGCGCCTTTGTGCGGCGGCGGACTTCGTGGGAGATCCTGTGGAAAACTTTACGGAAGCCGAAGGAACGTACGGGAAACCGTACTTTCCTTCCCACCCGGACATACATTTTTCGGTCTCGCACACCAATGGCATCTGGATCTGCGCCTTTGCGGACTGCGAAGTCGGCTGCGACGTGCAGGATCACCGCGCGAACGACAAACCGGAACGGCTGGAACGTCTCGCGAAGCGATGGTTTTCCGAAAACGAGCGGCGGTATCTGGAGGAATGCGGATACGAACCCGCGGAATTCTACCGGATCTGGTCGCGGAAAGAAGCGTACGTGAAGTTCACCGGGACCGGCATCGGTGAGGGAAAATTCCCGGAATTTGACGTGATCGCTCCCATCGACGGCTGTGTGGTGCGGGACATCGTTCTGCCGTACGAAAAGCCTCACGCGGCGGCACTGGTCTGCGCAGACAAATTTGATGCGGAACTGCGGGAACTATAACGTTCTAATTTTACAAAAATATATACACCCCACAACAGGAGGAACTCTATGATTACCGACTATCGGAACGTGACCCTGCGCGGCGGCTTCTGGAAATCCAAGGAAGACCTCAACCGCGACGTCACCATCAAGGCGGTCTACGACCGTTTCGACGAATCCGGACGCATTGACGCGTTCAAGTGTGAATGGAAGGCCGGCGATCCCAAGCAGCCCCACTTCTTCTGGGACTCCGACGTCGCCAAGTGGATGGAAGGCGCTGCCTACATCCTGAAGCGCGAACGCATCGAAGACCTCGAACAGAAAGTCGAAGCCCTCATCGATGAGATCGAAAAAAATCAGGACGAAGACGGATATTTCAACATCTACTTCACCGTCGTGAAGCCGGAAGCACGCTTCACCAACCGTGACTGGCACGAACTCTACTGCGCCGGTCACCTCATGGAAGCGGCATGCGCGTACTACGAAGCGACCGGACGCGACCGGTTCCTGAAGATCATGGAAAAGTACGCGGACTACATCGCAAAGCGCTTCATGATCGAGGATTCCGCGGCGTTCGTGACTCCCGGTCACGAGGAAATCGAACTGGCGCTGTACCGCATGTACAGGACGACCGGTGAACAGAGATTTATGGATCTGTGCGCGTTCTTCCTCAACACCCGCGGCACGAGAAACGAAAAAGATACTCCCATTGCCGGTGTCCAGATGTACGCGCAGAGCCATCTGCCGATCCGCGAACAGTTTGAAGCCACCGGTCACTCCGTCCGCGCGACCTATCTCTACTCCGGTATGGCAGACCTCGCGCTGGAAACAAACGACACCACCCTCGCCAAGGCATGCAGCGCCCTGTTCGACGACATCGTGAACAAGAAGATGTACGTCACCGGCGGCATCGGCTCGACCCATATCGGCGAAGCGTTCACGATCGCGTACGACCTTCCGAACGACCGCGCATATACCGAAACCTGCGCATCCATCGGCATGATCTTCTTCGCAAACCGCATGTTTGCTCTCGACGCGAAGCTGAACGGCGTTCCGTCCTCGAAGTATGCGGACATCGCGGAACTCGAACTGTACAACGGTGCGCTGTCCGGTCTGTCCCTCGACGGCGAATGCTTCTTCTACGAAAATCCGCTCGAAATCTACCTGCCCGACCGCGGACGCGTTCCTCCGTATTTCAACAGCTACGACCATCTTCCGATCACACAGCGTGTACGCATGTTCGGATGCTCCTGCTGCCCGCCGAACATCAACCGCCTGCTGGCGTCCCTCGGCAACTATTTCTACGGTTACGACGAAGAAAAGAACGTGGTGTACATCAACCAGTTCGGCGACAGTGAATTCGTCTGCGGAGACGTACGCGTCGAACAGAAGACGAACTACCCGAACAGCGGTCACATCGCGATCACTTCCAATGTACCGGTTTACGTAAGAATTCCGGGCTGGTGCAGACGCTTCATGGCGACGAAGAAGTACGAAATGGTCAACGGATACGCGAAGTTCGAAGCAGGCGAGATCGACGTGGAATTCGACATGATGCAGGTCATGCTGACCGCATCCGTCGGCGTACACAAGAACATCGGCCGTGCGGCCGTCCGCCGCGGTCCGGTGATCTACTGTGCGGAAGCGGTCGACAACGACGGCGACGTCCACAGCCTGTACCTCGACCGCCGCACGCTGAACGACGGCGTTGCGGTACTGAACGACAAATACGGCGTTCCGACGATCACGTTCAACGGATTCCGCCGTATTGACTCGATCGACCGCGACATCACGCCGCTGTACGGCGTGCTCGACAACGTCGTCGGAGAAACCTTCCTTCCGGCAAAGATCAGCATGATCCCGTACTACGCCTTCGCAAACCGCGGAGAATCGAACATGCTGGTATTTATGAATTACAGATAAAATATAGTTTCGTGGGGGAACCTTTTTTAAGGAAAAAGGTTCCCCTGAGACTTCCATCGGAAGTCTCGTCCCTTCCAAAAACCTTTTTGAAATGGGAAAAGATAAAATATGTGCTGACTCAGTGTGAAAACAACTTGCGGTTGAATTTTTTCATCCATTCAAACGGTGGATTCTGCTGGGATTTTCCGGTATACTATGGTCAACGGTACCGGATTTTTATCATTTGAAGGAGAAATTTTTATGACAGCCACCATCGGTCAGACAATCAAAAAGCTCCGCAGGGAAAACGGATGGACACAGGAAGAACTTGCGGCAAAACTCAATATTTCCGCACAGGCGGTCTCCAAATGGGAGACGGATCTGTGTTCGCCGGATATTTCACAGATTGTCCCCCTGACAACCCTGTTCGGCGTATCGGCGGATGTCCTTTTCGGCATTGCGCCGGATGCCATGGAAGCGGACATTGAAGAAACGCGAAGAATCTGTGATCTTCCGGAAACCACCAACGAACAGGCTCTTTCCCTGTGGGAAGAACTGTACCGGCGATATCCGCACAGCAACCGCATCCGGTTTGAAATCGCGCGGACCCATGAATTTATTGCCAGCGCCGACGAACCGCGGGAAATTTTTCTGGAACATTTCCGGAACGCGGCGGTATATTACGAAAAAATCCTCGACGACTCCACCGATCATGAACTCCGAAGCAAAACGATCTATTTTCTCCACAATGTTTACAATCTTCTCGGAGACCGTGAAAATGTTCTGCGTATTGCCAATATGGGCGGCGACTGGGGAACCCTGAAAGCGGAAATGCTCTCCCAGATCAAAGGTTACGAAGAAAAAACGCTCTGGTGTCAGGAAGTCTTCCGTTATTACGGAGAAGGTGCGGCGTGGGCACTCATAGGCATGGATTTTCCGGACGAATCCGCAAAAATTTTCGCTTACGAAACAGCCGTAAAAATTCTCGATCTGGTCTACTGCGACGGAAACAAGGCATGGATTTCCTATGTCTACGCCGCTCTTTACAACGGACTTTCAGAGATGTACGCCCGCGCGGAAACGTATGATGAAATGTATGCGGTGCTTGAAAAGTGGTATGATGTATCTCTGTTTGAAGACAATCTCCCTCTCGGAGAATATCGTTATCCCGGCAATCCGTTCCTGAATCAGATCACATACACTCACGATTGTGCCACCTCTCACGGGGAACGGGAGTGTATGCTCTTCCACCTTGAGAATTCTGTATTTGATCCGATACGGAATACGGAGCGGTTTACAGAACTGCTCGAAAAAATCAAATCCATGCCGGGAATTGAATATCCGTAAAATTAACCCGCAGTGTCGTTCATAACACTGCGGGTTTGGTTTCTTCATTTTCAGTTACAGCAATCACCTTCCACGCCGACTTTCATGTACTTCGTCTCAAAGAGGAACACTGCCGCCGGAAGATCATCGTCGGGCTGTCTTATCTCGCCGGTATCCACCGCAAGTTTGCCCATCAGTCCGACCGTCCGGTGGAAAATTGTACTCCGCAGGACGGCATCCACTTCTTCTGCCACCGATTTCGGCGCATGATTCTTCATAATTTCCGCCGCACAGTCCGTCAGATCACGGTAAAATTCTCCGAGAGCGGCAATTTCTTCGGCAAGAATCTCTCCGTAAATCCGATTCACCTGCGCCGGAGTAAAATATGCCAGCGGAGCATTGGCACCTCCGTTCCGGCTTCGGTCCACCAGTTCCGTAAGCCGTGTCCAGTTGTGTCCGCTGCCAAATGCGTTTTTCTCCCCAAGTACACCGAAATCGGCAAAATTCGCCGCGGTCGTTTCACTCAGACCGTAATATCCGGCAAAAGCATTCGAAGAATACTTGTTGTCGCCTTCTTCATAATCCACACCGTACACAACCCCTTGGGCATCTCCGTAAAGTACGCGCGGATATTCCACATGGCAGAAATCCTTCCAGTGCCCGCATCCTTCGCAGGTAAGCTTATAATACAGTGCCCATAGGAGGCGGTTGTCCTCCATTGCACATCCGCAAAAATCCAGTTTCCGGATTTCGGGAAGTTTCTGCTTTACGGACGACAGAATTCTGCCCAGTCTGTCTGTAAACCGTTCTTCTGCTGCACGATAAAATTCATGATCAAAGGCTTCGGTAAAAATACAAAGTTTGGTCTGAACTCTGCCGTTCCCTGTCACGGTCAGAAGGTCATAGGTTTTCAGAAGTTCGATTTCGTCCTCCAGATAGACAGCGGAAACTCCGAGTTCCAGAGAAAGTTCGCTGACGGTCATGGGTGTATAGTACGCGCAGTACAGGATATTTCCCGGAAGTTTCCGGTTAAACAGATTCTGATACTCCCGGTTGAACACACCGCTGAAAATCACATTGAAATGAAATACGGCAGGACGATAGCTTTTTTCACCATATTCACGGGTCATGGTCATCCCCTCCTTTAACATTCGTCTGGTTTTGTACAGATAATATTTCACCATTTCCACGGAAATCCCGAATTTCTCCGATATTTCGCGGCAGGACAATTCATCGAAATAATACGCCAGCGTACATTCGCGGTATTCTTTCGACAAAAGGGACAGTTCCCGCCGCAGAACGGAGATTTCTTCCTTTAAAACCACCGTTTCGGCGATATCCTCGTCCTCCGAATACGATTCGTCCAGTTCGGCGACCGGATGCCCGCTTTTCTTCCGGAAATATTTTTTGGTCGTGTTAGCGGCAATTGCCCAGAACCATCCGTAGAAAGCATCTTCATTTTTCAATTGCGGTGCACTCTGAAGAACGGCAAGAAGAATATCGCCTGCGAGGTCCTCTGCCTCCTCTCTGACCGTCACGCGGTTCAGGGCGTAGGCAAAAATTGTTTTCATATTGGCTTCCGCAAGAGCGGCGATCGTCTGTTGATTCATGGGATTCTCCTGAAAATGGGATTGTGAAGATCTTCACTTCTATAGTACCGTAATCGGCAATTTGGTTAACAGGTTTCGGCAGATTTCCGGACAAAATTTTCAGGGGAGATACGCATCCGCGTATCTCCCCTGTTGGTTTATCGATCTTTATCTTTTTCTTTATCCTTTTTGGATTCCTTCTCTTCGCGTTCGTCGTCTTCGTCTTCATCCTCATCTTCGCTGACGATCCGGTCACGGCGGACGGTCATCTTCATGATGCGGTGATCCTTGATCTCCGTAACGTGAACATGGAGCGGCGGCAATTCGATGTCAAATTCCGTGCCGTCTTCCGGAACAACGCCGTAATTCGAGAAGACGTAGCCGCCCATGGTATCGTACTTGTCGGTCGGCAGCTCGATGCCGAGTTCCTCCGCAACTTCGCTGAGCGAAGCAACGCCGCGGATCGCCCAGACGTCCTCGTCATCGTTTTCGTGGTCTTCAATCATGACGATATCGGGTTCTTCGGGTTCCGCTTCGTCGTTGTTGTCAGTGAGGTCACCGACAAGCTGTTCGAGCAGGTCGTTCATGGTGACGATGCCGCGGAGACCGCCGTATTCGTCAAGAACAACGGCAAAGTGATTCTTGGTGTTCTTCATCTGCTTGAGAAGGACGTCGGCATGGATGCCTTCGGGCACATAATACGCCGGACGCACCGCTTCCTCGAGGATCTGCTGACGGTCTGCACCGCGGAGCCGGAAGTAGTCCTTAACACTGAGGATGCCGACAACGTTGTCGATGGAGTCATCGCAGACGGGGTACATGGAATGGCGGGTATCGTGAATGATGGTCTCCCATTCTTCCTTGTCATCCTCAAGCCAGAGAACGTGGATATCGGTACGGTGGGTCGCAAATTCGCCGACGGTAATGTCGTTGAATTCGAAGACATTCTGGATGATCTCCTGTTCCTGTTCGTCGATGATGCCCTTCTGGCCGCCTTCGTCGACCATAAGAAGGATGCCTTCTTCGCTGACCTCTTCGTCTTCTTCATTGGGGTCGATGCCGAGGAGGCGGAGAACAAGGTTGGTGGAAATGGAAAGGATCCACACAACGGGAGTAAAGAGCTTCGCAAATCCGAGAAGCATGGGTGCCATTGTAAGGGCCATCTGCTCACTCTTTTTCATGGCAAGGCGCTTGGGCACGAGTTCGCCGAGAATGAGCGTGAAATAGGAGAGGATAAGCGTAATAACGATGACGGCAATATCCTGCAGGGTCTCGGCATTGATTTCGACACCGAGAGATACAACCCAGTTCACAAGACGGGTTGCAAAGTTATCGGCCGCGAACGCACTTCCGAGGAACCCGGAAAGTGTGATGGCAACCTGAATGGTGGAGAGGAATTTCGACGGCTGCTCGGTAAGCTTGCGGAGCTTTTTCGCCCGCTTATTGCCGGATTCCTCAAGTTTTGTAATTTTAGCTTCGTTTACGGAAAGCACCGCGATCTCCGCACACGCGAACACCGCATTCAGAAAAATAAGTACTGCCTGGAGAAGAAGCTGTCCCCATATGTCCATGATAAATTAATCCTCCAAAAATATATTAAACAGGTCCGTTTTCGTACATTCAAAGAATCAAAATATCAGGTCAAAAACCGGCGAAAATGCAAAAAGGCATACCTGTACCCTACAAAAGAGCGCAGCAATGCCTTGGAATAGCAATAAGTATCGCAGGTGTCATATTTGGTTGTGGTATAAGCACGTCGATTACACTCGGTACTGTCCCCGGCGTCCATAATGACATGTTCCTCCGTTTTTTAAGTAGTTTCAATTATTATATCATGATTGAAGGGGATTGTCAACCGGTACAGGGGTTTTTGTTGTGCAAATTGCTTGAAAAGGAATTTGCGGGGGACCTTTCCTCTGAAAAGGTCCCCCCGGGAAAACGATATTTTGTAATCAGGCAGTAACGATCCCGGCAGCTTCCTGGAATTCGGGGAGCTTCTTTGCGTCTTCGCGCATTTTGTACTTCAGGATCTTGCCGGCAGCGTTCATCGGGAAGCTGTCGACGAAGACGACATACTTCGGGGTCTTGTGTTTCGCCATATGGGACATGACGTATTCCTTGATTTCTTCCGCGGTACATTCCACATCGGGCTTCTTGATGACGCAGGCCATGATTTCTTCGCCGTACTGCTTGTCGGGGACACCGATGACCTGAACGTCCTGTACCTTTTCGTGGGTGTAAATGAAGTCTTCGATTTCCTTCGGATAAATGTTTTCGCCGCCGCGGATGATCATGTCCTTGATTCGACCCGTGATCTTGTAGTTTCCGTCCGGGAGACGTCTCGCAAGGTCGCCGGTATGGAGCCAGCCTTCCTTGTCGATCGCAGCTGCGGTCGCTTCGGGCATCTTGTAGTAGCCCTTCATGATGTTGTAACCGCGTGCGACGAATTCGCCGTCCACGTTGTCCGGACAGTCTTCACCGGTTTCGGGGTCAACGATCTTGCATTCGACACCGTAGAACGCACGGCCGACCGTATTTACACGGGTTTCGATGGTGTCGTCAATTGAGCTCTGCGTGCATCCGGGGGACGCTTCCGTCTGACCGTATACGATCGTGATTTCCGTCATGTGCATCTTTTCGATGACTTCTTCCATGACCTTGACCGGGCAGGGCGAACCTGCCATGATACCGGTTCTCATGTGGCTGAAGTCCGTCTTCGGGAAGTCTTCGTGACCGAGCATCGCGATGAACATCGTCGGTACGCCGTGGAACGCCGTGATCTTTTCCTTGTTGATGCAGTACAGACCCTTTCTCGGGGAGAACGCCGTGATCGGTGCCATGGTAACGCCGTGCGTCATGGATGCGGTCATTGCCAGTACCATGCCGAAGCAGTGGAACATCGGTACCTGGATCATCATGCGGTCCGCCGTGGAAAGATCCATGCGGTCGCCGATCGACTTGCCGTCGTTGATGATGTTGTAGTGCGTCAGCATAACGCCCTTCGGGAATCCGGTGGTACCGGAGGTGTACTGCATATTGCAGACGTCGTGCTTGTTGATCATTGCTGCTCTGCGGTATACGACGTCAACGGGCGTCTTTTCAGCCATTGCGAGCGCTTCGTCCCAGGACCAGCAGCCCTTCTGCTTCGACTGGCAGGTGATGATGTTCCGCAGGAACGGCAGCTTGCGGCTGTGGATCGGCTTCAGTTCGTCGTTGTTTTCCAGTTCCGGAACGAGTTCCTTGATGATCGCAACGTAGTCGGAATCCTTGTAACCGTCGGTCATAACGAGCGTGTGGGTGTCGGACTGGCGGAGCAGGTATTCCGCTTCGTGAATCTTGTACGCGGTGTTTACGGTAACGAGAACCGCGCCGATCTTGACGGTCGCCCAGAAAGTGATGAACCACTGCGGCACGTTGGTCGCCCAGATCGCAACGTGGTCGCCTTGCTTGACCCCCATGGAGATGAGTGCACGTGCAAAGGTATCAACGTCATCACGGAATTCGGTGTAGGTACGGCTGTAATCCATTTCGGTGTAGCGGAACGCCCACTGATCCGGGAATTCTTCGCACATGCGGTCGAGAACCTGCGGGAAGGTAAGGTCGATCAGCTGGTTCTTTTCCCATACATAATAACCGTCACCGCGGATGCTCTTCTGGAGACGGATGTTGTCATTGCCGCCGTCCAGATACTGGGACATGAAGTGAACGTAATGCGGGAGAACGATGCCGGCTTCGGAAAGTTCCGGTGCGTACTGGCGGAGCCATTCGAGGGAGATGTAGCCTTCGTAATTGAGGGAACGGAGCGCCTTCATGTATTCTTCCATCTTCGGCAGGTCGCCTTCTCCGACGAGGCGGTACTTGACCTTGCCGTCTTCCATGACAGAGTCCTTGATGTGGCAGTGCTTGATGAACGCGCCGAGATTCCTGATGGTGGTTTCGGGAGATTCGCCGTTGAAGCGGTAGGGATGGTTCCAGTCCCAGAGAGCGGCAACGCTGTCGCTGCCGATGCGTGCAAGAACGTCGGCGAGACGTGCGGTATCGGAGTAAACGCCGTTGGTTTCAATGAGGAGAGTAACGCCGGCTTCTTCTGCGATGGGTGCGAGGATCTTCATCGGCTCAATAACGTATTCGTCCGGGAAATCTTCGCCGGGTTCCGCATTGCGGTCGCCGAGGATACGGATATAGGGCGTTTCGAGTTCCTTCGCAAGAGCGATGTATTCCTTGAGTTCTTCAATGGTTTCCGCATGACGGTCCGCATACTTGAGCGCGCAGCCGGAAGAGAGGCAGCAGATTTCGAGCTTCAGACGCTTGAGAGTCGCTTTGGTTTCCGGAAGATTTTCCGGCAGGAACGGAGACGCGTGAACGGAGAAAATATCGTCACCGAGACCGCGCATTTCGATGCCGTGGAAGCCGAAGTCTTTTGCGGTGGAATAAATTTCAGCCCAGGAATATCCGGGACAAGCCAGTGTTGAGAATGAGAGTTTCATATTCGTTACTCCTGCATTAAAATACATTATCAAAATAATCGGAAAGGGCTGCGTACCGTCCTCACAGGCGTCCCCGTGATCCGGAACATCACCGGACAAAATAAAAAAACCACCGAATCTCCCAAAGAGACGCGGTGAACAAACCTCGTGGTACCACTCTTTTTCGGTATAACTATACCCTCTCCCGGACACAACATGATGTCCTGCCCTTCTAACGGTGGGTTCCGTCCGCATCTACTCGGGCAAATTCCCTTTCAAACGGCTGCTTAGGGGTGAGTGTTAAACGTTCCTCCTCCTGCCTTGCACCAACCGGCAGCTCTCTGTACGGATTCCCGCTCGTTTTTCCCCATCATCGCATTTATCCAATATTTTTTTCGGATGCCCGTATTATAGCACACTTCCCACAGGGTGTCAATAGGAATTTCTATGAATTTTCCGTGAATAAAATGCAGGGAGTGCGGTGGGAGAGGATAGGGGAGACGGTCGCTTTCTTGAAAGAAAGCTCCGCAAAGAACTTTAATCTGTTATAGCCGGATTTTGCAGCTGATATGATATAGAGGGGGAAAAGGGGAAATTTTTTGGTGGAGTACGGCTTAAATTTGTTAGACCTGTAGCCGTGGGGGTATAAAGATCATGAGGAATAGTGGAGCGACTTCTCAAAACTCCGTTTTGTTCAGCGCTCGACCCTTCCGTATACTGGATTCAGTACGCAACTCTAGAATTCAG
>JAFQFS010000104.1 GCA_017398585.1 Clostridia bacterium | reverse complement strand
TGATTTTTGATCGTGCCGAAACAGATATGCAGAACCACCGCCATCACGATCAGGATTCCGCCGCACATCATGAAGGAAATTCTCCAGTTAAAGAACTTCAGACCCGCAGCGCAGATGAGGTAACACAGGATCGTACCGATCGGGATAGTCGCGGAAAGGCTTGCCGCCGCCGCGTGGCTGATCTCGTCCGTCGTCCACGTGGAGACCGCGCGGATGATCGGGGACCAGAGCATGGAGCAGGAGAAACCGCAGACTGCCCAGATGACCATGAACAGCAGGTTATACGAGTTCAGCCCCATGAAAACATTCATGAGACCCGCACACATCAGACCGGTGCAGACCATGTGGCGCGGATGGAAACGGTCGCCGAGCCAGCCGTTGGCAAACTGTCCGATGGCATAGCACAGCATGAAGCAGGTGCCGATCGTACCGCCGGAGACCTTGTCGGTGACCCCTTCGGCGATCATGTCGGCGAGACAGACGGACAGATTCTTCCGTCCGATGTAAACCGTCGCGTATGCCAGCCAGCAGTAAATGACCAGCATCCACGAATTCTTTTCGTAGGCATTTTTTGATTTGAACATAGGATGATTTTTCTCGGGAAGACCTTTTTTGAGGAAAAATGTTTTCCCGAACCCTTTCCAAAAACCTTTTTAAAAAATGAATCAGATAAAGTTTTGCCTTAAATTCACGTAAAGCATATTATAGCAGAATCCGACAGGTTTTGCAATGCAAATTAAGATTATTTCCGTTATTGATTTTTCCGATATTTTATGCTATACTGACAATCCGCACAAACTCAATTTCTTTTCCCGGATTAAAGTTTTTGGAAAGGGGTTCGGGGAAAACTTTTATTCAAAAAAGTTTTCCCCGAAAAACAATATTTCAACAAAGAGGCGGTGTTTTTCATGAATCAGCCGTATTACATGGCATACGAAGACCGGTACCGGCGCGTGTTTGAAGCCGGGATCGAACTGTGGGGACATTCCCCCGATGACGAAATTCTCGTCCGTACACTCACCGAATGGGTGGAGAAAAACGATCTCGCCGGAAAGACCGTTGCCGAATTCGCATGCGGCGAAGGTGCAGCTGGTGTGATCCTCTCAAAGCTCGGCGTACGCTACCGCGGATTCGACATCGCGCCGTCGGCGGTGAAAAAAGCCGGCGAACGTCTGCGGGACTTTCCGTATGCACGGGTGGAACAGCTCGACATGGTAAAGGAAACCGCCGGTCTGCCTGAAACGTTCGATGCGGCACTCGACTGCATGGGATTCCACATGCTCCTGACCGATACGGACCGTGATGCGTATCTGAAAAATGTCCATGACGTTCTGAAACCGGGCGCGCCGATGCTGTTCTTCCGCGAAAGTTACCGTGAGAACGCCTACACCGGCGTTGTCGAATCGTTCGAACACTGGAAGGAAATCACCGGCGACGACTACACCACTCCGCAGCTCCGCACAAATCCGGACGGAAAAGAAATCCGGATCCCGTGCGTCCCCGCCCGTGCCAGAAACCGCGAAGGCTACACAACCGAACTCGAGCGCGCCGGATTTGCTGTGGAAAACTTCACGGGAATGGATCAGAGCAGCGCAATCCAGTATTCCGTCAGCATTTACGCAAGAAAACGGTAATTCAACCGACGGTTAAATCCGGATTCAACCGAAGTCGAATGTGCCTCCATTGTTTTTCCGCCGGGCATACGGTATACTATAGCCATCAGCTGAACAGATGAGATTCATGAATCCGAACTTTCAATCTCACAAAAACAAGGAGAACATCATGAATATCGGAACAAAAGTCGGCGAATACCGCCGCAGAAAAGGCGCAACGCAGGAAGACCTCGCAAACTACACCGGCGTATCAACCGCCGCCGTCAGCAAATGGGAAACCGAAGCCAGCCTGCCGGACATAACGCTCCTTCCGAAAATCGCGGAATTTCTCGAAATCTCCATCGACACGCTGATGGACTTCGAAATCCGCACAAATGAACTCGACGAACTCCGTCGGTGGGACAACAAATACCTCCGTACCAAGGATTATAACGCAGGCATTCCCGCCTACGAAAAAGCCATCCTCCGTTCTCCGAATGACGGCGATCTCCATCTCGGGCTCGGCGACCTGCTTTCCGCGAAAGCATCGGAAAATCAGTGCCGTGACACGGGACTGCGTGCCGTCGGACATCTAGAAAAGGCGAGGAAACTCGGCTGCTGGATGAACGAACGTGACCTGAAACAGCTCATCTCCTTCACGTACGGCTGCATCGGCGAATACGAAAAGGCGCTGTCCTATCTTGAAGATTCCGAATACGACATCCTCGCCGCCGACTATGAAATGAAACTCGGAAAATACGATCAGGCAAAAACCCGCCTGTACTCAAAATTGTTCCGCACCGCGTTCGACTTTGCGCTCCTCACCGACCGTCTCGGCAAATGCTGTGAACACGACGGTGACGCAGAAACGCAATTCCAACTCACAGAACTCAACGCCGGGTTCCGAGAAATGTTCACAAAAACCGAAAAGGCAAGCTATTTCGACCATCTCTCCGCGCTCGACCATATGGACCTGGCAAAAGCGATTTTCTGGCACAGCGGAGATTATAATGCCGTCGTCGATACCGTACGGAAAGCCGTCGGTCATGCGGTACGGTTTGACGAAAATCCTTCGTTTGATATCACGGATATCGGATTCATGAAGGGCTACTGCGGCTCCATCAGTACCTCCGGGGATAATCTCGCCTGCCGCAGCATCCTCAATCGTCTGAAAGCGGAACCGTTCGCAGGCTTCGCGGAAGAAGACTGGCACAAAGACTGCGTGAACCGTCTGACCTCCTCGATGAAATCAAAAAAAGACGCTGGACTGTGGGAATAAAAACAGTAAAAAGTGAATAACGAATAACTGAGGCTGAACTTTACGTCTTCTGACAGACGGTAAGTCCAGCCTCAGTTATTCACTCTTAGTTCTTAACTAATTTCAACTTCTGCCACACGAATCTCGTTTTCATGCTGCGATTCGTACACTACAAACGCCGTTCCCGTCATGGGATTCACGCAGACGTCGCTGTAACCGCCGCTTTCGTTCAGCAGTACGCTTTCCCACGTCTCGCCGAAGTCCGCCGAACGGGACAGCGATACATTCACGCGTCCTTCCGTGCTCCGGCAGTTCGAGAAGTACAGCACGTCATCCTTTGCCGTCATCCCCGCCGCACAGATCGGGTCAATGAGGTTGTCCGCGATGTGCAGATCATGCCAGCCGGACACACCGTCGGGGCTTACGGCGATGTACCGGCGCTTTTTATCCGATACGTTCCGGATGTTCATGAACAATCCGCGCGAGGTCTCCGCCATGCAGGCTTCGTTCGGATCCGGAACCTCCGTGATCGGAAGAATGTCCCCGCGGTGCCATGTCACACCGCCGTCATCGCTCACCATCGTCGCCGCAACGCTCGGATGGTGAGCGAAAATATTCGTGATGTTCGACGTCAGCCAGACGGTCAGTACGATCCTTCCATCCTTCGTCACCGTTCCGTGACCGGGACCGGTTGCCGCGACCGTCCACGCATAATCGGGTCGGAATTCTTCAAACGCGTCGATAATTTCCACGCGCTCCGTCCAAGTCTCACCCTTGTCACAGCTGAACTTGCAGAACGGCCGTTTGTAATTTTCCAGCCACACAAACACAATCTTCCCATCGGGCATCACTGCCATCACGGGATTGTTCACGGTGTTCTTCCCTTCCCCGGACGCAATATAGGTCTCCTCCGACCACGTCTTCCCGCCGTCAATCGACTTCTTCATCCCGATCTCAGACACCGACCAGTCGTTCCGACCCATCCGGCATTCGTAATACACCAGCATCGTCCCGTCATCACAGACCACAATCCCCGGAATCCGGTTGTGACAGAATCCGTTCTCCCCGGCCGCATAAATGATCTTATCACTCAAAACTTTCATAAATACTCAATTTCCTTTCCCGGTATAAAAAGGTTTTGGAGAGGGGTTCGGGGAGGACCTTTTCCTCAAAAAGGTCCTCCCCGAAAAACATTATTTCTTAATCATCGGCACGACAGCGTCGGTGAGGGTCTTTTTCTGTTCGCAGGTGAGAGCGGAGAACGGGGGACGGGAGTCGCCCATGTCGAGACCGAACGTGTCGAGGATCGCCTTGGAGCCGGGCATGACGCCGTACTTCAGGAGTTCCGCGATGACGATGTTCGCTTCGTTCTGGACTGCCTGCATGCCTTCGATGTCCTTCTTCGCGAAGAGTTCCATAATTCTGATGTACTTCGCCGCCATGAAGTTGTAGGTCGAGCCGATGCCGCCGTCCGCACCGGAAATCATGCCGCACGCGAACATTTCGTCATAGCCGTTAAGCATGACCTTGTCCGGGAACGCGTTCTTGATGCGCTGCATCTTGAAGAAGTCGGACGCCGTGTACTTGACGCCGATCACGCGCTCGTCCTTCAGAAGGGTGCAGATGTCGTCAAAGGAGAGTTCGACGCCGGAAAGTGCGGGAATATTGTAAATAAGAAGAGGCATACCGCACGCATCCACGATATCGAAGTAATACTTCATGATCTCCTTTGCGGAGAACTTGTAGTAGAACGGCGCAACTGCGGAAACCGCGTCGTACTTCAGTTCCGCCGCATACTTTGCAAAACCGATCGCCTGCGCGGTCGAAATGCAGCCGACGTGCGCAATGCAGGATGCGCGGTCGCCGACGGTTTCCTTCACGGTCTTGTAGACGTGACGACGTTCTTCGTCGGTCAGAAGGAACGCTTCGCCGGAGCTTCCGTTGACATAGAAGCCGGATACGCCCTGCGCGAGGTTGAATTCGGTCAGCTTGATCAGCTGTTCGGTGTTGACGCTGCCGTCCTTTGCGAACGGAGTGAAGATTGCGGGAATGACTCCGCCGATTTTTTTCATGACAATAGCCTCCGATGGTTTGATTTTGTGCATTCTATTCAGCATTTTCCTCATTATAGCATAAATTATTGTCGGAATCAAGTTGTAAATCGGGATTTGATGTGGTATAATCAAATCAATACAGGAAAGTTCTTCCGCATATTTCCACGTCAGACCCATACATTCATTTCATACAAGGAGATTCATGCCATGACAAACAGGAAACGCTCTCTCATCGCGCTTCTGCTTGCCCTCTCCATGACGGCCGTTCCGTCCTGCGGAGAATCTGCGGCAAACAGCGATGAAACTCCCGCTCCCTCCGCGGAAGTCTCCGCTCCGGAGGAAGCCGAAACCGAGGAAGTCCTCGACGCCGCCGAAGCTCTCGCCGCCATTCCGGACTCCCTTCCCGAAAAGGATATGGACGGCTGGACGTTCCGCATGACCATTTTCGGTACCGACCAGAACCGTGCCCAGACCTACGCCGAGGAACTGAACGGCAACGTCGTCAATGACGCCGTTTACAACAAGATCCTCGCCGTGGAAGAACGCTTCAACGTGGATGTTGTCCTGACCGAAGCCAGCTTTGCTGAAGTGGACCAGGTCGACAACCTCAAGCAGAGCATCGTTGCCGGCGACGACAGCTGCGAACTTGCACAGGGACACGACGTCAACATGGCGAACGCAAGCCAGCAGGCATACTTTCTCAACGTCTACGACATCCCCCATCTGGATTTCGAAAAGCCGTGGTGGCCGGACGCTACGCTTGAAAGTATGACCGTCCTCGGACAGATGTACATGATGTTCAACAACATCTCCTACAACAACCTCGCACAGACCCGCGTCATGTTCTTCAACAAGACCCTCATGACCGACCTGAACATGGATTATCCGTATGAAACCGTCTACGAAGGAAACTGGACGCTGGACGCACTCCAGACTCTCTCCGACAGCGCCTACCTCGACCTCAACGGCGACGGAAACCGCGGCGCGGACGACCAGTACGGCTTCATCTCCCCGACCTACTTCTACGCCTGCATGGAACCCTTCAACCTTGAACCGTACCGTAAGGACGAAAACGGCGTTCTCTACTACGAACTTGACGTGGAACGCACCTCCGAACTCGCCGAAAAGTACTATAACCTCCTCTTCGGTCAGGGCGGTCTCCTGAAGGACTACGATACCATCACCAAGGTCTTCACAGACGGACGCGGCATGTTCTACTACGCGACCCTCAACGAAGCAGTCAACAATTTCAGTAATTCCGATGTAGTCTACGGTATCCTCCCGATGCCGAAGCTGAACGAAACGCAGGATACGTACTACGGCGGCTCCACCGACCGTCCGATCGTTGTTCCGATCACCGTTCAGGCAGAAAATATGGAAAACATCGGTATCGTCGTGGAAGCGCTGAACGCGGAAGGCTACAAGCAGGTTTACCCGGCGTTCTATGAAATCGCCATGAAGAACCGCTACGCCGACCAGACCGACGACGCGAAAATGCTCGATATCATCCACGAAAACGTAACGATCAGCTTTACCTACCTCTTCGGCAACTACGCAAGTGCGTACAATGTCCTGTTCGACAACCTCTTCAACGCAACTACGCCGAACACGGACGTTGCATCGTGGGATGCAAAAAACAGCAAGCCGCAGGCAAAATATCTGGAACGTCTCATGAAGTTCTTCACCGAACAGCAGGCAGCAAATCCGTAACCCCAAAAAAGACAAACAGACGCAGAAAAAACTGCGTCTGTTTTTTGCTTCCATATTCAGACAATTCCGCCGTCTTCCAGTGCCTTCATGATCTCACGCGCATAAATCGCATGACCTTCCTCGTCCGGGTGCCAGTTGTCCGAAAAATGCGCGTGACCGATCGCACGGTTCCCGTCGACCAGACAGAATCCGTTTTCCTCCGCCGCTTCCCGGCTCACGCGGATGTATTCCTCATAATCTATCTTTGAAAACGGTTCCGCAGTCGGTCCGTCAATCGGCTGCACCGTCATGAGTACCGGATACACGTCCGGACAGCCTGTCAGGATCTTCGCGAGATTTGCTTTTACCTCGTCGAGCGGAATGTGGTTCAGCCAGTCGTTGATGCTGTGCGCTTCCGCAACAATGCAGCACGGCTCAAACAGCTTCACGTAGCTGTCGTAGAACTGCTCAAGATACCGTCTCGTCGTACAGCTTCCGACGCCGCTGTTGATGACCGCGTAATCACCGGAATAATATTCCGCGCGGTACAGATGCATCGGTTCGGGAACGGTGATGACAAGTTCACCGTTCCCGTCCGTCCGCGCATCGATCAGGGGACTGCGGCTCACCCCGTCGATGACGGACGCCACTTTATAATTGTTGTGACCGTCGAAGCGGAACACAAACCGTGCGGCATCACAAACGCGTCCGGTGCGGTACTCGCCTTCGATGACCGTGCGCGGTTCCTCTTCGTACGCCGACGAACCGGTGCGGCGGTTCACTTCGTCCCGCACCAGATTGACGTAAAACGGCACGTCAAACGGCGACGGACGGAGTTCCCCCGCCTGCACTTCCGGATCGTTGAAATGCTCGAGCAGACCCGCCGGTCCCTGTCCCCACGTATGGGAGTCGCCGGTACAGATGATGAATTTCATGGACACCTCCGAAAAATTCTGTTTTTCTTCCGTAATTTATTCCTATTCCGTAATTTTTCTCGCCACGTAAACCCCGCTCGCGGATGCGTGCGACAGTGAATGTGTCACGCCGCTGCCGTCGCCGATGATGTACAGCCCCTTCAGGCGGCTTTCGAGGTTCTCGTCAATCTCGACTTCCATATTATAGAACTTGACTTCCACGCCGTACAGGAGCGTATCGTCGTTCGCCGTCCCCTGTGCGACCTTGTCGAGCGCAAAGATCATTTCGATGATGCCGTCGAGAATACGCTTCGGCAGAACGAGACTGAGGTCACCGGGCGTCGCCGCCAGCGTCGGCGTGACAAGCCCTTCTTCAATACGCTTTTCCGTACTGCGGCGTCCGCGGATCAGGTCGCCGAACCGCTGCACGATGACTCCGCCTCCGAGCATGTTCGACAGCCGCGCGATGCTCTCACCGTACTCGTTGCTGTCTTTGAACGGTTCGGAAAAATGTTTCGCTACGAGCAGTGCGAAGTTCGTGTTCTGCGTCTTTTTTGCCGGATCTTCGTAGCTGTGTCCGTTGACCGTTACAATGCCGTTGGTATTTTCGTTGACGACGATCCCGTTCGGGTTCATACAGAACGTCCGCACGCGGTCTTCGAATTTTTCCGTCCGGTAGACGATCTTGCTTTCGTACAGCTCGTCCGTCAGGTGCGCGAAGATCACCGCGGGCAGCTCGACGCGCACGCCGATGTCCACGCGGTTCGATTTCGTCGGGATGTCAAGTTTCCGGCACACGCTCTGCATCCACTTGCTTCCGCTCCGTCCTACCGAGATGATGCACTTGTTACATTCGTAGGCGGCATCTCTGCAGAAAACGCGGTAGCCCTCCCCGCATACTTCGATGTCGGCGACGGGAGTGTCAAAGTGAAACTCAACCTTCTCCTTCAGTTCATCGTACAGATTCTGCAGAACGATGTAGTTGATGTCCGTGCCGAGATGACGCACCGATGCGTCGAGCAGATTCAGTTTGTTCTTCATACACTCGGTCTTGATGCGCGTGCCGGCGGTGGAGTACATCTTCGTTCCCTCTCCGCCGTATGCCATGTTGATGGTATCGACATACTGCATCAGTTCGATCGCCTTTTTCTTGCCGATGTATTCGTACAGCGTACCGCCGAAATCGTTGGTGATGTTGTATTTTCCGTCCGAAAACGCCCCCGCACCGCCGAAGCCGGACATAATCGAGCAGGATTTGCACCCGATGCAGGTCTTCACCTTGTCCCCGTCGATGGGACAGCGGCGCTTTTCGAGCGCATGCCCTGCTTCGAACACACCGACCTTCAGGGACGCGTTCTGCTTCATCAGTTCGTATGCCGCAAAAATACCGCCGGGACCTGCTCCGACGATAATAATATCGTATCTTTTGTTCATGTTATGGTTCCTCCATGCTGTGTCTCAGACGACTCTGCCGAAATAGGCCAGTGTGTGGTTCGGTACCCGCATCCGACCGTTTTCTTCATATTTTTCAAACAATGCGGTCAGCGCGACAATGAATCCGGTGTACCCGTCGTCGGTCCCGCGCAGTCCGTACGAAGCGGAAAGCATCCGTTTGATGAACGTATCGCAGTCGTAGTACAGATCGTTTTCAAACCGTACCGTTTCATACCCGTTCCGGAAAAATCCGTCGAGGTCGATGCCGTCGAGACCGTGACTGAAGCTGACAAATCCCGGACAGTATGTCCGGCAGATGTCCATATTCTCCCGGATCACATCCGTTTCCGCATCGCGGTTGTTGTACACCAGAACGGCATATCCGCCCGGTTTCAGGATCCGGCGGCATTCCCGCGCAAACGCGTCCCGATCAAACCAGTGAAACGCCTGTGCCGCCGTGACGCAGTCCGCAGAAGCATCCGGCAGTCCGGTCGCCGCATCGCATCCGTTCACTGAAAGAAAACCGCGCGTCCCGCCGAGCAGCGCTTCCGCCGTCCGACGCATATCCTCGTTCGGCTCCACGGCGTACACGGTATATCCCCGGTCAAGCAGCTGCTTTGTGAATTTACCTGTTCCCGCGCCGATGTCCGCAACCGTGCAGCCGCCGGTCAGGATCCGTTTGTCTTCCAGAAAGCCGAACAGTTCTTCCGCATACCCGGGACGTGACGCAGCATAAACGTCCGACCGCCCCGTGAATTTACCAGTATTATCCATGTTGCCGCCTTCTTTCCCTGTAATCATATTCAGTATAGCACAGTCACCGGGGTTTGTCAAATTCCGTTTTCCGGACAAACGGAAATCCCCGTACGGCAGCCGTACGGGGATCGTTTCTGTTCCTGTTTATTCGAATTCCTTCATGATCTTGTCAATGTTCGCCTGCCATGTGGGCGTTGCCGCCGCTACCGTTGACGCGATGTTGCCGTTTCCGATGGAAGAATCGCTCATCGCCTTGTTCGGCCACGGATTGCCCGCGATCGTAGTGGAGTAGCAATATTCGAACGGCATGACCGCACCGTCGCGGATGATGTCAAGCATTTCCTGCGTATCCTCGTCGCGGCTGTATTTGTTCTTCAGTGAAACTTCGTAATACGCCGGAACGACGTTTTTATAGCTGTAATAGGACAGCGCTTCCGCTGTCAGACCGGTCAGTTCGGGGTCGTTGGTCGTCACAGGGATATAGTACATCTGGGTCGCGGTCGCGATCAGAGTGAGGTATTTCGCCTGATTTTCGTCATACTTCGGGAACGGAAGGATCGCGTAGTCCGCTTCCATGTCGCGCATTGCGTCCAGGGATTCGAGCTTTCCCATATAGAACAGCGAATGTCCCTCAACGAATTTATCCGCCGCCAGACCGTCCACGATGTACGTGCTGTCGCTCTTCCAGAAGCCGTTGAGTTTCTCAACCGCGGTGGCAAATGCGTCGGTCACGGGAAGAACCGCGGGAATCCCGTCTTCCCCGATGTCGATGACGTGCATATCAAAGGACGCCTGGATCGAACGGTAAACGACTTCGTTCGCCGTCATCCCGATGAGGTCATCGGTATAGACGATCTTTCCGTCGCCGTTGGAATCAAACGCAATGTCTCCCGCCATGGCGGTCATGGTGTCAAGCGTCCACATGTTTCCCTTCACCAGTTCATACGGATTGTCCATGCCGGAGTCTGTGATGATGCCCTGGTTGGCAAAAATAACGCTGAGCCCCTTGTACATCGACAGAGAAACGTCGCCGATGAAGCCGAACAGCTTGCCGTTCACCGTGAGGTCATTCTGGAGTTCGGAGACCCACCACGGATTGTTCAGATTGATGTGCGGGATGTCGTAGACACTGAGACAGTAGTTGGAAGTCGCGATGGGCTGCGTGCAGGAGATCATACCGGACACGATATCGTATGCCCCGTCCTGCGCCATTACGCTGTTGGTGATGAGATTCTGGAAATTCGCGGCATTCGCCCAGTCACCGGGCCTGTAAACAAAATCAAACGTGATTCCGAGCAGTTCAGCGACAGCGGCATTGCGGTCGTAAATGGCATCGTTCACGCCCTCACCGGTGTATTCCTCCGCGTCATATTCGTACTGCTGGGTCTCCGTTGTGAGAATGGCGAACGTTTTCCCTTCGTAATCGTGTTCCCCGATCACAAACAGGTCGTCCACGGTCGTTTCCGCTTCGGTCTCCTCCGCTTCGGCTTCCGCGGCATCCGCTGCCGTATCGGGCGAAACCGCTGAGGGAGCCGTTTCCTCTCCGCCGGTACTTCCGCTTCCGCACGATGCGCTCATGCCGGTGACGGAAGTGAGAAGCAGAAGAACGGCAAGCAGGCGGGTCAGCTGGCTGTGTTTCATGATGTGGTCTCCTTTTTCTGCACAATATTTGTATAGTTTCATTATACCATCACGGGAATATATTTGCAACAGAAGAATATTTTTACAGTTTCTTAAATATCTTAAATTTTCATGGATTTTATGGAATTGAACTTGATTCCAGCATGCCTTTGTGTTATAATCAGCCTGTTGATAGCTATATCTAAAAAATATCTCAAAATCCATAACGGAGGCAATTATGAATCATAAGAGACTTCTCTCCGCACTGCTCTGCGCGATCATGCTGGCATCGGCCGTTCTGACCAGCTGTTCTGAAGGCGGCGCCAATGCGGACGAAACCACTCCCACCACCGCTCCCGAAGCGGAAACCACTGCCGAAGGCGGCGAAGCACCTGTTGAAGGTTCCGGCGAAGCCGAAGGTCTGATCGCGATCGAAGCTGACTACGACTGGACCGCAGGCGTTCAGAAGAAGGACTACGAAGGCTACGAATACACCATCCTCAATGGCTGTACCGCAAGCTGGTATTCCTATAACTCCATCTCCCCTGAAGAAACCACCGGTGAACCCGTAAACGACGCGTTCATCGAACGTGAAAACCGCACTGAAGAATTCCTCAACATCAGCATCGTGGAACTTCATGACGGCGACTCCATGAACATCCTCAAGAACGCGGTCAAGTCCGGCTCCAACGACTTCGACTACGGCAACGTCACCCTCATGAACTGCTATGCGGTTGCAATGGAAGGCAACGTCTTCGACCTCAATGCCATCGCACCCGATGCGGGCGTTGACTTCACCAACGTATGGTGGGACCAGAACGCACGCGAAAACCTCACCATCAACAATCAGCTCTACTTCATGACGAGCGACGCGGACACCACCCGTTTCGACAGCATCCGTTCCCTGTACTTCAACAAGGAAATGATCGAACAGAACGGTCTCGAAAATCCCTACGACCTCGTTGACAACAACGAATGGACCGTTGACAAGTTCACCGAAATGTGCACCTCCGTCATCGTTGACAAGGACGGCGACGGCCAGATGACCGACATGGACCAGTACGGCTGGATCAGCTACACCGAAATCATGTCCGACCTTCTGATGTGCGGCATGGGTACCCAGTTCATTACCAAGGACCCTGACACCGGTATGCTCACCGACGGTACCGTCGGCGAAAACTTCGTTGACATGTACAACAAGGTCATCAATCTCCTCTTCACGCAGCAGAACGCAGTATTTGACGTCCGCGCATCCGCACGTGCAAACCAGCTCCGCGGTCTCGGCGACCGTGCGCAGGAAACCATCTTCACCGAAAACGGCGCACTCTTCTATTCCGAATGTATGGCATGGACCCGCGTTCTCCGCGACATGGAAGCGGACTTCGGCGTTCTTCCGCCTCCGAAGTACAACGCAGACCAGGAACGTTACTACTCCATCATTCTGAACCCCTTCATGCAGATGATCCCCGTAACCTCCGAAGACCCGATCCGTACCCTGCACGTTCTTGACGTCTTCTCCGCGGCATCCCACGACACCGTTGTCGACGCATACGTCAACGTAACCCTCACCGGTAAGGTAGCGCGTGACGAAGATACCGTCCGTATGCTCCACCTCGTCTTCGACGAACTCTACTACAACCTCCACTTCAGCAGCATCTCCATCCGCAGCACCGTCAACAGTGCGATCTCCTCCGGCTCCGACGCCATCGCTTCCATGCTCAAGAAGACCGAAAAGGCTGTCACCAAGCAGCTCGCAAAGACCAACGAATTCTTCTTCCCGGAAGGCTGACAGAATAAAATTTCTCGGGGAAACCTTTTTCCTTAAAAAAGGTTTCCCCCTAAGACTTCCGCAGGAAGTCTTGTCCCCTCTCCAAAAACCTTTTCGGACTGGGTATAATTATAAAATACGGAATGTGCAGATTTTATGGTCTGCACTTTTTCTTTTGCGGGCAAAAATCCTGCTTTTTTTGTGTGGATTCTTGTATTCATGTGTTTTTTCGTGTATAATAGATATGATATTATTGGGGAGGTGTTCCCGTATGGGTGAATATACAAAAATCGACCTGAAAACCTACGTGCGCGCGGAACATTTTCTTCATTTTATGAACGAAGCCCCGTGTGAGATCTCCCTCGCGGACGACATCGACGTGACCGCTCTGCGGGATGCCTGTCGTGTCACCGGACGGTCGTTTTACCGGACATTTCTCTACATTGTGTCCTTTATTGTCAATTCGCGCGACGAATTCCGCATGACGGCGGTCCGTTCCGGCGGCACCTGTCATCCGGCGGTGTGGGACATCCTGCATCCGGTGCATAATGTATTCCATGAGGATACGGAAACGTATACGAGCATCTTTTCCCTGTTCGACCGCGACATGGATACGTTCTGCAGCCGTGCGGCGGAAGACATGGAACGTGCGGAGCATCTCTCCGTCATGAGTATACCCGCAATGGGAAATAATACGTTTGAAGTATCCTGCCTTCCGTGGCGGCATTTCACATCCGTGGGGATCTCGCATCCTGTGGAAAACTGCACGTCTCTCGCGCCCGTAATCGTCTGGGGAGGATTCCGTGAAACCGCCGGACGGACATACCTGCCGCTGTCGGTAACAATCCATCATGCGGCGGCGGACGGATTCCATCTGGCGCGCTTCCTGAACGAAGCGGAAACGCTGTCGGCGGGAATCGCGGGAAGGCTGCTGAAATGAAAAAAGAAAAACTCAGGGCATGGCTGCTGAATTTTATGAAAATCGGGTATATTCTCCTCTGCCTGTGGCTCTTTCTGGATATGACTCTCGGTAATGCGAACATTCTGACCGATACACTCGCAGTCGGCGAACTGAGGGGACCGGAATTTAACTGGATTTCGGTATACGGCGTCAAATACGAACGCGGAGAAATTCCCGATGAAGTCCGGAAAGCCGGAAAACATTTTATCGGTTATGTCAGTGACGGAAAACACGCCATGAAAATCAGCTCGTTCGGCTATGGGGAAGACACCCATTATTCAGATTATCTCCATGCAGGCTGGGGTTACGACGGATTCACCTACCGACGTGTGGTAAACTAAAGGAAAATCAACATGAGACTGTTCATCGCCGTCAATTTTGACGAAGAATTCAAAAAAACGCTCCTCCGGTATCAGGCGGAGCTGAAAAAATTCGCGGATCCCTACCGGAAGGTCAACTGGTCGTCCCCCGCGAACCTGCATCTGACACTGGCGTTCATCGGCGAATACGATTTTCCCGAAAACGTCCGCGCCGTGCTTGATGAAGTACCCTTCGATCCGTTCGTCATCCGCACCGGAAAATGCGGGAACTTCGGTTCGCTCTGGTGGGTCGGACTCGACGGCGGCAATGAAGCGGTCGCCCTGTCAAACAACATCCGTAACGGACTGAAAAGCGCGGGCATCCCGTATGACCCGAAACCAATGAAGCCGCACATCACCCTCGCACGCGAACTCTACCCGCTGTATCCGCCGCGGATCCGACCGATTCCCGCGGAAACCACGGCTTCGCGTGTCTCGCTCATGAAATCCGAGCGCATCGCTGGAAAACTCACCTACACGGAAGTATACGGTGTAAACGCCCGGTAAACGCTCCGCACAAACTCCCTCTTCCATTCCGTTTAAAAGTTTTTGAAAAGGGGCTCGGGGAAAAACTTTTTTCAAAAAGTTTTTCCCCGGAATCCCAATTTTATAATATAACGAGGTACCTATGAAAACATACGATATCGCGATCATCGGCGGAGGTCCCGCAGGATACACCGCCGCATTATACAGCGGACGTGCCGGATATTCCGCCGTTGTCATCGAAAAAATGGCGCCCGGCGGACAGATGGCAATCACGTCCAACGTCGAAAACTATCCCGGATTCGGTCCCGTCAGCGGCTTCGAACTCGCCGAAAAAATGATGGCGGGCGCGGAACGCTTCGGCGCGGAATCCATGTTCGGCGAAGTCACCGCCGTCCGTCTTGCCGGTGAAAAAAAGCTCATCGCCGTTGACGGCGCAGATCCCGATTCCGGTGATGACAACGTCGTCGAAGCACGCGCGGTTGTCCTCGCGACCGGCGCGTCCCCGCGCAAGCTGAACATTCCCGGCGAACTCGAATACGAAGGACGCGGCGTTTCCTACTGCGCGACCTGCGACGGCATGTTTTTCAAGGGAAAGACCGTCGTTGTAGCGGGCGGCGGCGACACGGCGTTCGAAGACGCACTGTACCTCTCGAATATCTGTGAAAAAGTTTATCTCGTCCATCGCCGCGACGCATTCCGCGCTGCCGCGCATTCCGTCAAGCGTGCAGAAGCGAAGGAAAACATCGAATTCGTCAAGAACGCGCTCGTTTCCGAAATCAAGGGCGAAGGCGGCAAGGTCTCCGCACTCGTCTATACCGACAAAATTTCCGGCGAAACCCATGAACTCCCCTGCTCCGGCGTCTTTGCCGCATTCGGCAGAACTCCCGACACCGCACTGTTCTCGGGTCAGGTGGAACTCGACGCGTCCGGCTACATCATTGCGGACGAAACCTGCCGCACCTCCGTCGAAGGTGTATTTGCTGCCGGTGACGTACGCACCAAGCATCTCCGTCAGATCGTGACGGCATGTGCGGACGGTGCAACAGCCGTTTATTTCGCCGAAGAATGGCTCAATAAATAACGAATAGCGAATAGCTGAGAACTGGAGGTTCTTATGCAACACGGATTTATCAAACTGGCGGCGGCGGTCCCGGAACTCCTCATCGCCGCACCGACAAAAAATGTCCCTGCCCATACCGCGCTCATCGATGAAGCGTACGAAGCGGGCGTTCATGTGCTCGCGTTCCCCGAACTTTCCCTCACCGGCGCGACCTGCGGGGATCTCTTTCTGACCGATTCCCTTATTAAAAATACGCTGACCGCGCTGGAACAGATCAGAAATCACACCGCCGGCAAGAAAATGCTCGTTTTCGTCGGCGCACCGCTGAAACTTCTCGGAAAGCTGTACAACTGCGCCGTCGCCATTTCCGACGGACATATCCGCGGCGTGATTCCGAAGACATCTCTCCCGAACTGGGGCGATTCTTACGAAATGCGCTGGTTCACGCCGTTCGCGGATGACCAGTATCCCGCGTTCGATCTCTGCGGCGACCATATCATCTGCCTCGCAAGTCAGATGTTCCGCTGCGAAGAACAGGACGATCTTGTCGTCGGCTGTATAATCGGCGACTCCGGCAACGCCGGACAGCTTGCCGGAAGAGGCGCGACCGTCATCGTCAATCTTGCAGCATCCCCCGAAACGGTCGGACGCGAAGACTACCGCCGCACCGTCGTCAAAGCGGAATCCGGACGTCTCGTTTCGGCTTACGTTTACGCGAACGCGGGCTGTGACGAATCCACCACCGACGGTGTTTACGCCGGTCACAGCATGATCGCGCAGAACGGGACGATTCTCGCGGAGAATCCGCCGTTCGGCAATGCGAAACTGATTACCGCCGTTGCGGACGTACAGCATCTCGCGCACGACCGTATGAAAATGAACACGTTCCCTAAGGATAACGGTGAAGGATTCTGGACTGCGTTCTCTCTCGACAGCCGCGAAACCGATCTCACCGGCGTAATCGCGCGCAGTCCGTTCATCCCCGAAGGTGCGGAAGCAAAACGTGCGGCGTGTGCCCGGATTCTCGAAATCCAGTCGCACGGTCTGGCAAAGCGCATCCGTGCGGCTTACGCGAAAACCTGCGTAATCGCCCTCTCCGGCGGTCTCGACTCCACCCTCGCGCTGATCGTCACTGCCCGTGCGCTTGACCTTCTCGGACGTCCGCACAGCGACATCACCGCCGTGACCCTTCCCTGCTTCGGCACAACAAATCGTACCCGCTCCAACGCGGAAGCGATGGCAATCGAATTCGGCACGAAATTCCGCGCGATCGACATCAAGGAAGCGGTCGACATCCACTTCCGCGACATCGGCCACGATCCCGAAGACCACTCCGTCGTCTACGAAAATTCCCAGGCACGGGAACGCACACAGATCATCATGGACATCGCAAACGCGGAAAACGGTCTCGTCATCGGCACCGGTGACCTGTCAGAACTCGCGCTCGGCTGGGCGACCTACAACGGTGACCACATGTCAAACTACGGCGTGAACGGCGGCGTTCCGAAAACGCTCGTCCGCCATGTCGTCTCCTATTACGCGGACGAATGCGAAACAAACGGTCAGCCCACACTTGCCGCCGTCCTCCGCGACGTTCTCGCGACCCCCGTCAGTCCGGAACTTCTTCCTGCCAAGGACGGCGAAATCGCACAGAAAACCGAAGATATCGTCGGTCCCTACGACCTTCACGACTTCTTCCTCTACCACTTCGTCCGCTACGGTGAAGAACCGTCGAAGATTTTCCGCAAGGCACAGGCAGCGTTCGCGGGCGAATTCGACGATGAAACCATCAAAAAATGGCTGAACACCTTCCTCCGCCGCTTCTACTCGCAGCAGTTCAAGCGCAGCGCACTTCCGGACGGTCCGAAGGTCGGCTCCGTGGCACTGTCCCCGCGCGGTGACTGGAAAATGCCCAGCGACGCCTGCGGATGGGAAATGAAACTTGACTGAGGGGAAAATTCCCGGGGAAACCTTTTTTGAAAAAAAGGTTTCCCCGGACCCCATCCAAAAAACTTCAATCTGCGGAAAGGACAACATAGTGAGTGCAGAAGGTTCGAATCTGTAATCTTGTAAACTGCACAGCCATTCTGTATCTCCGAATCTGCACCAAACCTCGTCAATACATATTGTTTAAAGTTTTTGAAAAGGGGGTTCGGCTCCGACCAGCTCCGCTGGTCGGGAAAAACTTTTTTCAAAAAGTTTTTCCCCGAGAAATCCCCGCCAAAGGAGTCAATATGAAACTCGGAATTATCGCGGCGATGAAAATCGAAGCGGAACTCATTGAAGCGGCGATGACGGACATCGTCCGCGAAACCTGCGGCAGCATCGAATTCTGCCTCGGCAAAATCGGCAGTACCGACATCGTTCTGGCGGTCTGCGGCATCGGCAAGGTGTTTGCAGCCATCTGCGCACAGACGATGATCGTAAAATATGCTCCCGACGCTGTCATCAACACCGGTGTCGGCGGTACCCTCACGAAAAAACTGTCCGTCGGCGACGTTGCGGTCTCCTCCGCAATGGTACAGCATGACATGGACACCTCCGCCCTCGGCGATCCGGTCGGCCTCATCTCCGGTCCGAACATCATCGAAATCCCCGCAGATGCGGCACTCGCGGAAAAAATCTCCGCCATCGTAAAGGATATGGGCATCAACACCGTCAAGGGAACCATCGCTACGGGCGACCAGTTCATCGCGAAGCAGGAAACGAAAGACCGCATCGTCAGCCGGTTCGGCGCGATCGCCTGTGAAATGGAAGGCGCCGCGATCGGTCAGGTCTGTTATGTCAACAAAGTGCCGTTTGCCGTAATCCGTGCGATCTCCGACGACGCCGATTCCGGTGCGTGCGACGACTACCCGACCTTCGCGAAAATGGCAGCGAAGAACTCCGCCAAGGCAGTCATCAAGCTGGCGAACGTCTGAAACCGATCATCATTCATCCGAAAAGGAGAACCATAATGCAGAAGTACAAACTTTTCAACACCACCGAACTCAAAGCGTCCGGCTGGCTCCGCAAGCAGCTGGAAGTTCAGGCAGACAGCCTGTCCGGCAACCTCGATAAGGTATGGCCCGATATCCGTGACAGCCGCTGGATCGGAGGAAACTGCGACGGCTGGGAACGTGTTCCCTACTGGCTCGATGGTTTCATTCCGCTTGCTTACCTCCTCGACGACGAAGACAAGATCGCACGTGCGAAGAAATACATCGACGCGATCGTTGCCGGTCAGTGCGAAGACGGCTGGCTCTGTCCCTGCACCGTGGAAGAACGCGCAAAGTACGACATGTGGGCACTCTACCTCATCGATAAGGTTCTCATGCTCTACTATGACTGCTCCGGCGACGAACGCATTCCCGACGTAGTCTATAAGTCCCTGAAGAACCTCAAGGCGCACATTGAACAGTATCCCATTTTCGCATGGGCACACGCGAGATGGTTCGAATGCCTCATCCCGATCTATCAGATTTATGATATGTATAAGGAAGAATGGCTCCTCGATCTCGCGAAACTCCTCCGCGCACAGGGCATGAAGTACGAAGAAATCTATGGCGACTGGAAATATAAGGAACCGATCAATCAGTGGCTCTGGGAATCCCACGTCGTCAATCAGGGCATGGCGATCAAGGAAGGCGGCCTCGCTTCCCTCCTTGACAGTGACGAAGCCGACGACAACTTCTCCGAATTCATGCTCGATCAGCTCTTTACCTACCACGGCACCGCCGTCGGTCACTTCACCGGCGACGAATGTCTCTCCGGCGACAGCCCGATCCAGGGTACCGAACTCTGCGGCGTGACCGAAGCGATGTATTCCTACGAGATCCTGTACTCCCTCACCGGCAACCCGATCTGGGCGGACCGCCTCGAAAAGCTCGCGTTCAACGCACTTCCCGCGACCATTTCCCCCGACATGTGGACGCACCAGTACGACCAGCTCGTCAACCAGGTCGCATGCGTAAACCTCGCGGGCGGCAAGAACATCTTCCGTACCAACAGCACCGAGTCCCACCTCTTCGGTCTTGAACCCAACTTCGGCTGCTGTACCGCAAACTTCAACCAGGGCTGGCCGAAGTTCGCGATGTCCACCTTCATGAAGGCAGACGACGGCATCGTTTCCGCAGCGATCGCTCCCGCAAAGCTGACGACCGTCGTGAACGGTGTGAACGTCTCCGTCGAATCCGAAACGCTCTACCCGTTCGGCAGCAGCGTCAATTACATCGTGACCGTCGACGGCGAATGCGACTTTACCCTCAGTCTCCGCATCCCCGCATGTGCCGCTTCCGCAAAGGTTGACGGCGAAGACGCGGAACCCGGCACTCTCGTTACCCTCAAGCGTACCTGGTCCGGCACGTCCGTTGTCAAGCTCGACATGGAATTTGATGTGAAGTACGTTTCCCGTCCGCGCGACATGTTCGTCATCGAACGCGGTCCTCTTGTTTATTCCCTCGCGATCGGTGAAGAATGGACGAAGATCGAATACGTACGAAACAACGTCGAACGCAAGTTCCCCTACTGCGACTGGGAGATCCGTCCCACCACCGACTGGCAGTTCGCCTTCGCGAAGGGCGACGTTGCCGTCAATGAAACCGGCATCGTTTCCGATATGCCGTTTGACACCGCATGCCCGCCGGTCACCCTCGATGTCCCGGTCGTTCCCGTAAACTGGGGCTGGCTCGAAGGCTACAACATGATCGCAAATATGGTTCCCGCGTCCGTCAAGCCGGAAGGTGACGTCCGTACGATGAAGTTCATCCCCTACGGCTCCACCACACTCCGTCTCACGGAAATCCCGTTTGCAGCGGAATAATCCGGTCCGCGCCGAACCGCTCCCATTTCAGAATACATAAGGAGGTTTCCACATGCCCCGCTGTTACAACTGTGGATGCGACATTCCCGCTTCTGACAAAACCAGACTCTGCGACAACTGCAAAAAGATCATTCTTCCTTTCATCAAGTTCATGGATGCATCCACTTCCTCTGCTGTGCGCCGTCTCGTTTCGAACGAAAAGAACCTGCGCAGCGCCGGTGTGACGGACGGCGGGATGGAGTACCTCCTCCGCATCTGCGAACTGCACGATCGCCAGAAGGTTCGCGAACGCGAAGAACGCGAGGCGGCAAAAGCCGCCGCACAGCGTCCCCCGGAACCCGAGGTCACCATGGACGAAATCCCGGACAGCTACACCGAGCTGGAACTTCCGATGGATGCTCCCCTTGATCTGCACCGTGAACCTTACGGAAAATTTCTTCCCGTCGTCATGGCGGCGCTGATGATCCTCGGTGCGGCCGCGCTTCTCTGGGAAATCGTTCTCGGCGGACTGAGCGTCCCCGTGATCCTCTGCTCCGCCGGCCTCATCCTCGCCGGATACGGACTGTGGGTCTGCCGCCGCATCCTGCACGATCTGGAAGAAATCAAAAAGCATTTCCGCTGAATCCGACCGAAAAAGACACCGTACGGTGTCTTTTTTTGCTGCCGTTGTGACATCCTACAAGCTGCCCGCATACCGCCTCCGGAAAAATCCACGAAATTGCTCTTGCGCGGAAACCTTCCGTTATGCTAAACTTATCCGGACAGAATCTGTTTTACATATTCAGGAAAAAAACTTTATATTTTACATACATCCCGGAGGAACGTATGAATTTTTCTGCTCATAAGCCGGTCACCGTTCTTGCCGGCGAAAACTGCGTGACCGAAAACGCAGCCCTTTTCGCCGGTCTCGGACACCGTGCCCTCATCGTATCCGGACGCCGTTCGGCGGATCTCTGCGGCGCCATGACCGATGTTGCCGCCGCCCTCGACTCCGTCGGCATAACTTATGTCCGCTTCAATACCATCCCCGAAAACCCGCCGGCACCGCTGTGCCATGAAGGCGGCGCACTCGCCCGTGCCGAACACTGTGACTTCGTTATCGCCATCGGCGGCGGTTCCGCACTCGACGCGGCAAAAGCCGTCGCTGCCTATGCAGCAAATCCGGACTGCGATGTCATGGACATTTTCAGCGACGCAAAGCGCACCAATGACGGTCTTCCGCTCATCGCGATCCCGACGACCGCCGGCACCGGAAGCGAAGTCAACCGCTACTCCGTCCTGACCATCGACGGCGGCGCAAAGAAAAAGACCTTCAAGGCAGCGTCCGCCTATGCAAAGTATGCGTTCGTTTCCCCGAAGTATACCGCGTCCCTCGACGAAAATTACACCGTTTCCACCGCGCTCGACGCCCTCGCACACGCGATTGAATCCTACCTTTCCCCGAAATCCACGGATGTTTCCGAAGAAGCTGCGCTCGACGCCGCACGTGATATCTGGGATATCCTCGCAAACGGCATGTACGCGGACGGCGAACGTGATGCCGGCGGATTCACCAAAGTACAGCGTGAAAAACTCCAGAACGCCGCATGTGCCGCAGGCATCGCCATCGACTACACCGGCACCGGTTTTCCGCATCCCCTCGGCTACAGCCTCACTCTCACCCGCGGGATCCCGCACGGCAGAGCATGTGCGATCTTCGAAGGTGCATACCTCCGCTACAACATGCTGACCGCCGCAGGCGAAGAAAAAATCGAAAAACTTGCCGCACATCTCGGCACCACCCCCGCTGAAATGATCTGCCGCATCCCCGAAATGAGCGGTCTTCTCGATCTCTCCCTCGAAGCTGCGGAACGTGAAGAACTCATCGACCGTGTGGCGGATGCCGGCAACTATGCGAACAGCCCCTATGTCATCACCCGCGGCGAAATGTCCGATATCTACGCAAGACTTTTTGGTTAAAATTGGCATCAAAACGGAAAGAAAATCCCCATGTTTTCTTTCCGTTTTAACTTATTGTAAGAAGCGATGAAAAATTACCGCTCGTCCGTATTGAAAATTTCTCATGTTAACTATTGACCGGAAGGCGGATATATGGTATAATAACTTGAATTAAGAGATAATGTTGGGTACACAGAAACTCGCCGGGTTTGTCGATTGAAATCGTAATATCTGCGTGTATTGCTATCCGCTTTTTTTATGTAAAAACGGACAGGAAAGTTGTAAGTTTCTGGTATTTCAAAAAGAATTGTGTATATGCGAAGTATATGCGAACAGTGAATCAGGAGGTTTTTATGACTCTTCTTACCGGAGGAAAAGCGTACAGAAACGGCGTTCTTTGCGACGTGTTTGTTTTCGTTTCCGCTTCTTCTTCCCATATACTCCCCGTATCGGAAACTTCTTCCGATATGTTTTCTGACGTTTCCGAAAAAGTTGATATTAGTGGTTCCGTTATTTTTCCCGGTTTCGCTGATGTGCATGTTCATCTGCGTGAGCCGGGTTTTTCTTATAAAGAAACCGTCACCTCCGGAACGATGGCGGCGGCACACGGCGGTTACACCGATGTCTGCTCCATGCCGAACCTGAATCCCGTTCCCGACTCCGCCGAACACCTCGGCGAACAGCTCGCCCTCATCCGGGACGGCGCGGCGATCCGCGTTCATCCGTACGGAGCGATCACGGTCGGCGAAATGGGAAAGGAAATGGCAGACCTCGCCGGTATGGCGGACTCCGTCTGTGCCTTCTCCGACGACGGACGCGGCGTGCAGAACGACGACATGATGCGCGCAGCCATGACGGAAGCGAAAAAACTTGACAAAATCGTGGCGGCGCACTGTGAAGTGAACGATCTGCTTTTCGGAGGCTACATCCACGACGGCGAATACGCAAAGGCTCACGGTCACCGCGGCATCTGCTCCGAAAGCGAATGGAAGCAGATCGAGCGCGATCTCAAGCTCGCGGCGGAAACGGGCGTGAAGTACCACGTCTGCCACATCTCCGCGAAGGAATCCGTGGAACTGATCCGCGAAGCGAAGAAAAACGGCGTGGACGTTACCTGCGAGACTGCTCCCCACTACCTCACCCTCACCGATGACGACCTCATCGAAGACGGACGCTTCAAGATGAACCCGCCGCTGCGTACAAAGGCAGACCGCGATGCACTCATCGAAGGCGTTCTCGACGGCACAATCGACATGATCGCGACCGACCACGCACCGCACTCCGACGCAGAAAAGTCACGCGGTCTCGAAAAGAGCCCGATGGGTGTGGTCGGACTGGAATGTGCGTTCCCCGTGCTCTACACCAAACTCGTAAAAACCGGCATCGTCCCGCTCGGACGGATCATCGAAATGATGACCGACGCACCGCGGAAACGGTTCGGACTTCCTCAGACCGAAAACGATTTCACGATCTTCGATCTGAACGAAGAATATACCATTGATCCGGCAGATTTCCTCTCGATGGGTCACGCGACCCCGTTTGCCGGAGAAAAAGTCTATGGAAAATGCAGAATGACAGTATGCGGAGGTAAAACAGTATGGCTGACAAAATGAACTTCAATAGAAAACTGGTGCTGGAAGACGGCTCGGTTTATCCCGGACGCGGTTTCGGTGCCAAGAGCGAACGCGCCTGCGAGCTCTTCTTCAACACAGCCGTTGTCGGATACCAGGAAATGATGTCCGACCCGTCCTGTACCGATACGATCGCCGTGATGACCTACCCCCTCATCGGCAACTACGGCATCACCGACGAAGATTTTGAATCCAAGGTTCCGACCCTCGGCGGTCTGGTGGTCAGCGAATACAACGACCAGCCCTCCAATTTCCGTTACACGAAGACCCTCTCCGAAGTCCTTGAGGACTGCGACATCCCCGGCATCGAAGGCATCGACACCCGCGCCCTCACCCGTCATATCCGCGATGGCGGCGTTTGCCGTGCGATCATCGTCGACATCGACACCCCCACCGAAGATGCACTTGAAAAGATCGCCTGCACTCCGATTCCGCACGATCAGGTCATGCGCGTAAGCTGCCGCAAGAAGTGGTACTCCCGCACCGCAAACCACAAGTACAATGTGGTTGCCGTTGACTGCGGCATCAAGAACAGCATCATCCGCGCGCTCAACGTACGCGGATGCAACGTGACCGTTGTTCCGTGGAACACCCCCGCAGCGGAAATCCTCAAGATGAAGCCCGACGGCGTGCTGATTTCCAACGGCCCCGGCAGCTCCGATGACGTGAAGCCTGTTGTGGAAACTGTACGCGAACTCCGCGGCAAAATTCCGGTGTTCGGTATCAGCCTCGGTCACCTCATCATCGCGAAGGCATATGGTGCCACCACCAAGAAGCTCAAGTTCGGTCACCACGGCGGCAACCACCCGGTAAGAAACCTCGAGACCGGCAAGATCGAGCTGACCTCGCAGGGTCACGCGTGCGTCGTTGATCCCGAAAGCATCGCGGACGCCATGACGATCACCCACGTCAACGTCATCGACAACACCGTCGAAGGCCTCGAATGTACCGCAGACCGCGTGTTCTCCGTACAGTACCATCCGGAAAGCAACCCCGGTCCGCAGGACAGCGAATACCTGTTTGATAAATTCATTGAACTCATGAAGGGAGAGTAAGACAATGCCCAAGAGAGAGAATATTAAGAAAGTAATGGTTATCGGTTCCGGTCCGATCGTCATCGGTCAGGCGGCAGAATTTGACTATGCCGGAACCCAGGCTTGTCTCGCACTCCGCGAAGAAGGCTGTGAAGTCATCCTCGTCAATTCCAACCCCGCAACCATCATGACCGACCCGTCCGTTGCGGACAAGATCTACATGGAACCCCTGACCCTCGAATACGTCGCGAAGATCATCCGTTACGAACGTCCGGACGCGATCATCCCCGGTATCGGCGGTCAGACCGGTCTGAACCTCGCAATGCAGCTCGCAAAGAAGGGCATCCTCCGCGAATGCCAGACCGAACTGCTCGGTACTCCTCCGGAAAGCATCGAAAAGGCGGAAGACCGCGAACTTTTCAAGGAACTCTGCGAAGAAATCGGCGAACCTGTTCTTCCTTCCCTCATCGCGAACTCCCTCGAAGAAGGCATCGCGGCGGCTCATGAAATCGGCTTCCCGGTCGTACTCCGTCCCGCCTTCACCCTCGGCGGTACCGGCGGCGGCTTCGCCTCGGACGACGAAGAACTTCTCCCGCTTCTCAAGAACGCACTGAAGCTCTCTCCCGTCAGCCAGGTTCTTGTGGAAAAGAGCATCAAGGGCTACAAGGAAATCGAATTCGAAGTCATGCGTGACTCCAACGACACCGCGATCACCATCTGCTCGATGGAAAACATTGACCCCGTCGGCATCCACACCGGTGACTCCATCGTCGTTGCGCCCAGCCAGACGCTCACCAACAAGGAATACCATCTTCTCCGCGACTCCGCGCTGAAGATCATCCGCAAGCTTAAGATCGAAGGCGGCTGCAACGTCCAGTTTGCGCTCGACCCGCAGTCCTTCGACTACTATCTCATTGAAATCAACCCGCGTGTCTCCCGCTCCTCCGCTCTCGCAAGCAAGGCGAGCGGCTACCCGATTGCTCGCGTTACCGCAAAGATCGCCATCGGCCTCACCCTCGATGAAATCCAGCTCGCATCCGCTCCGGCATGCTTCGAGCCTTCCATCGACTATGTGGTCACCAAGATGCCGCGCTTCCCGTTCGACAAGTTCTCCGACGCAAACAACAGTCTCTCCACCCAGATGAAAGCGACCGGCGAAGTCATGTCCATCGGACGCAACATTGAAGAAAGCCTTCTCAAGGCGATCCGTTCCCTCGAAATCGGCGCGTACCACATGCACCTCGCAAAGTTTGACAACCACACCACCGACGATCTTCTCTCCTACATCACTGTAGGCACCGACGATCGCATCTACGCCATCGCGGAACTCCTCCGCCGTCACATCGACGCGGGTCTCATCTGCGACGCAACCCAGATCGACATGCTCTTCATCGAAAAGATCCGCCACATCGTGGAACTCGAAAAGCTCACGGCCGATCATCCGATGGATGCCGAAGTTCTCCGCTACGTCAAGAAGTACGGTTTCTCCGACCGCGCTGTTGCGAAGTTCTGGAATACCACCGAAGACGAAGTATGGAACTTCCGCCGCGAAAACAATGTACGTCCGGTTTACAAGATGATCGACTCCTGTGCTGCGGAATTCAAGTCCTATATCCCCTATCTCTACTCTACCTACGCGGATGAAAACGAATCCGTCGTATCCGACCGCAAGAAGATCATCGTTCTCGGTTCCGGTCCGATCCGTATCGGTCAGGGTGTTGAATTTGACTACTCCACCGTTCATGCGGTCATGACCATCAAGAACAACGGCTGCGAAGCCATCATCATCAACAACAACCCCGAAACTGTATCCACCGACTACACCTGCTCCGACAAGCTCTACTTCGAACCCCTCACCATCGAAGACGTCATGAATATCATCGAACTGGAAAAGCCGTACGGTGTCATTGCCGGTCTCGGCGGACAGACCGCAATCAACCTCGCGGAAGGTCTCCAGAAGCGCGGCGTCAACATCATCGGCACCAGCGTGGAAGCGATCGACCGTGCGGAAAACCGCGACGCGTTCGAAAAGCTCCTCAAGGAACAGGGCATCCCGCAGCCGACCGGTCAGGCTGTCACCAACATCGAAGACGGCGTGGCAGCCGCTGCAAGAATCGGTTATCCGGTCCTCGTACGCCCTTCCTTCGTCCTCGGCGGCCGTGCAATGCAGATCGTCGCAAACGAAGAAATGCTCCGCCACTACCTCGAAAACGCCGTTGCGCTGGATGCGGATCGTCCGGTTCTCGTTGACAAGTACATCGTCGGCCGCGAAGTCGAAGTGGATGCGGTCTGCGACGGCACGGACGTGTTCGTTCCCGGTATCATGGAACTCGTTGAACGCACCGGCGTTCACTCCGGTGACTCCATCTCCGTCTACCCGACCTTCTCCATCTCCCAGGCGGCGAAGGACACCATCCTCGAATACACCAAGAAGCTCGGTCTCTCCATCGGCATCGTGGGTCTCTACAACATCCAGTTCATCGTGGACGCAAACGACTTCGTTTACGTCATCGAAGTAAACCCGCGTTCCTCCAGAACTGTTCCGTTCCTCTCCAAGTCCACCGGCTACAGCCTCGCGGACATCGGTACCCTCGCAATCCTCGGCATCAGCCTCAAGGAACAGGGCATCACCGAGATCTACCCGAAGGAAAAGGAAAGCTGGTACGTCAAGGCTCCGGCATTCTCCTTCTCCAAGCTCCGCGGTCTCGACGCATACCTCTCTCCTGAAATGAAGTCCACCGGTGAAGCGATCGGTTACGATAAGAAGATGACCCGCGCACTCTACAAGGCACTGCAGGCATCCGGTATGCAGGTGGTCAATTATGGTACTCTGCTTGTCACCGTTGCCGACAAGGACAAGGAAGAAGCGCTCCCGCTCATCCGCCGCTTCTACAACATGGGCTTCAACATCGAAGCGACCCACGGTACCGCACTGTTCCTTAAAGAACACGGCATCCGCACCAGAATCCGTCAGAAGATCATCGAAGGCAGCGAAGAAATCCTCGACTCCATCCGCCAGGGCTACGTCACCTACGTTATCAACACCCGTGACTACGGCTCCACCGGCGTTCTGTCTGACGGGCATGAAATCCGTCAGTGCGCGGTTGAAAACGGCGTGACCATGTTCACCGCTCTCGACACCGTAAAGGTTCTGCTCGACGTACTCGAAGAAGTAACGATGGGCATCTCCACCATCAACGAGGCTTAATAAATGACACAGACCATTTTTGAAATAAAATCCAACGTAAAAGTCGCCCGTGACACCTTCAAAATGGTGCTCACGGGGGATACCGCGGACATTACCCGTCCCGGTCAGTTTGTCAATATCCTGCTCGAAGGCAAGTTCCTCCGCCGTCCGATTTCCGTCTGCGACGTAAACGGCAATGAACTCACCCTGATCTACAAGGTCGTCGGTGAAGGGACCGAACAGATGGCGGGCTACGGAGAAGGTGTCAAGCTTGACATCCTCACCGGTCTCGGTAACGGTTATGACACCTCTCTCACCGGAGACGAACCCGTTCTCGTCGGCGGCGGTGTCGGCATTCCTCCGCTTTACCTGCTCGCCAAGACACTCATTGCGGAAGGCAAGAAAGTCAAGGTCGTCTGCGGGTTCCGTACCGCCGATGACGCGATCCTCTGCGACGAATTCAAGGCGCTCGGTGCGGAACTGACCGTTGCGACCGAAGACGGCTCCATGGGGATCAAGGGCTTTGTCACCACCGCAATGCAGGAAATGACCTACACCCACGTCTGCACCTGCGGTCCGGAACCGATGCTCAAAGCGGTTTACCGTACGACTCCCGAAGGAATCGACGGACAGTTCTCCTTCGAAGAACGTATGGGCTGCGGCTTCGGTGCGTGCATGGGATGTTCCTGCAAGACCATCACCGGCTACAAGCGCATCTGCAAGGACGGCCCGATCCTCATGAAAAACGACATTCTGTGGGAGGTAAAGTGAGATGGCTGACATGAAAGTAACTCTGTCCGGTCTGACGCTGGACAACCCGATCATCCCCGCGTCCGGTACGTTCGGATTCGGTAAGGAATTCTCGGAACTCTACGACATCAACATCCTCGGCAGCTTCTCCTTCAAGGGTACTACCCGCGACGCACGTTTCGGCAACCCGACACCCCGCATCGCAGAATGCACCGCCGGCATGATCAACTCCGTCGGTCTGCAGAACCCCGGCATCGACCATGTTCTCTCGGTCGAACTTCCCGAAATGAAGAATTACTTCCGTAAGCCCGTTGTTGCCAATATCGGCGGCTTCTCCGTGGAAGAATACGTCCACTGTGTGGAAAAGCTGAGAGGCTGCGATCAGATCGGTCTGATCGAGCTGAACATCAGCTGCCCGAACGTCCACGGCGGCGGCATGGGCTTCGGTACGACCCCCGAAATGGCAGCGGAAGTCACCCGTGCGGTCAAGGCCGTCGCGGACAAGCCCCTGTACGTCAAGCTGACCCCGAACGTCACAAACATCGTTGAGATCGCGCTGGCATGCGAAGAAGCCGGTGCAGACGGCATTTCGATGATCAACACGGCGCTCGGCATGCGCATCAGCCTGAAGACCAGAAAGCCGATCATCGCCAACAAAATGGGCGGCTTCTCCGGCGACGCGATCTTCCCGATCGCCGTACGCATGGTATATCAGGTATATGAAGCGGTCAAAATCCCGATCATCGGTATGGGCGGCGTATCGTCCGCGGAATCCGTAATCGAAATGATGCTCGCCGGTGCGACTGCGGTCGAAGTCGGCGCGGCAAACCTTGTCAACCCCTATATCTGCAAGGATATTATTGAAAATCTCCCCGGCGTTATGGAAAAATACGGAATTGAAAAATTAAGCGATATCATCGGAGGTGCACACTAATGGATATGAAGAGAGACGTTATCATCGCCTGCGACTTTGCGTCCGCAGAAGCAACCTACGCATTCCTTGACAAGTTTGAAGGCGAACCCAGAAAACCGTTCTGCAAAATCGGTATGGAACTGTACTACGCGGCAGGTCCGGAAATCGTACGCGAAATCAAGCGCCGCGGCCACAAGATCTTCCTTGACCTCAAACTCCACGACATCCCGAACACTGTCAAGAAGACAATGGCAGTTCTCTCCCAGCTCGACGTTGACATGACCAACCTCCACGCGGCAGGCGGCCGCGCAATGATGGAAGCAGCTCTCGAAGGTCTCACCAGACCCGACGGCACCCGTCCGGCACTCATCGCGGTTACCCAGCTGACCAGCACCAGCGAAGAAGTGATGCAGAAGGAACTTCTCATCGAACGTCCCCTTCCGGAAGTTGTTATGAGCTATGCGGCAAACGCAAAGGCTGCCGGCCTCGACGGCGTTGTCTGCTCTCCCCTCGAAGCTGCAAAAGTACACGAAACCTGCGGTGATGACTTCATGACCGTTACCCCCGGCATCCGCTTCGCAGGCGGCGACGCAGGCGACCAGAAGCGCATCACCACCCCCGCAAAGGCAGCGGAAATCGGTTCCAACTTCATCGTTGTCGGTCGTCCGATCACTGCTGACCCCGATCCGGTCGCAGCATACCGCCGCGCCGTAGCTGAATTCTGCGGAGAATAAGAAAATGAAGTTTCTCGGGGAAGAAACTTTTTGAAAAAAGTTTCTTCCCCGAACCCCATCTTCAAAAACTTTCCGGCAAATGGATTGACAGAGTTGGGTGCAGATCGTGGAATACCTGACTTTTTGTCAGCTGACAAAGGTTTCTGAAAAGGAAAATCTGCACAGACTTTGTTCTTATAATAGTTTAAAGTTTTTTGGAAAGGGTGCGGGAAAACCTTTTTGCAAAAAGGTTTTCCCGC
>JAFQFS010000103.1 GCA_017398585.1 Clostridia bacterium | reverse complement strand
GAAAACTTTTTTGAAAAAAAGTTTTCCCCGAACCCCTTTCAAAAAACTTTATACTATATAGAGTGACAGAGTAAATACAAATCGTTCGGAAAATTAGATTTTGTAAACTGTACAAAATCAAGGTATTCCGAATCTACACTGTACCTTGCCGCTCTATTCGTTCAAAAGTTTTTGAAGTGGGGTTCGGGGAGAAACTTTTTTCAAAAAGTTTCTCCCCGATTATTCAATTTTTTAATAATGGACGTGCTTTTTGCTGACGAGCAGGTTGATGCACGTGATGGTCAGGACGATAACGAACAGGATGATCGCCGCCGCAGACGCGTACGACGGATATCCGCCGCTGTCGCCGTAAAGCATATCGTAGACATAGCCGACGATGGTGTTCATTTCAGCGGCGTTGAGGTTCGTGCCGAACAGGGCGACCGCGTCGCTGTACGCCTTGAATGCGCCGATGAAACCGGTGATGATGAGGTAGAACAGCATCGGGGAGATCATCGGGAGCGTGATCTTCGTGAAGACACGGAAACGCGGGGTGCCGTCGATCTTGGCGGCGTTGTAATAGTCCTGCTTGACCGACGCGAGGGCGCTTGTCAGGATCAGAATCTTGAACGGCATGACGACCCAGACGGTATAGAAGCAGAGGACGAACATCTTCGCCCAGTACGGACCGTCAATGAAGTCGATCGGACCGGCTGAGAACAGACTCAGGATGAGATTCGCAAGCCCGTCCGTGTACGGCGTTTTCTTGAAGAGGATCATGAAGACTAAGCCCACCGCAAGCGTATTGGTAACGTACGGCAGGAAATACACGGTCTGGAACAGGTTTTTGAGCGGTTTGATGGAGCTGAGTCCGAGCGAGATCAGCAAAGCGATCCCCGTGGACAGCGGAACAGTGATGATAACGAGGATGAACGTATTCTTCACCGCCTGCAGGAAGTAGGGATCGTGCAGAACGTACGAATAGTTGTAACCGCCCACGCCGAAGAACGTCTGGGACGCGGAGTTGTAGCCTTCCTCAAACGAGTAGATGAACACGTCGACGAGCGGATAGACCATGAACACCCCGAGAAACAGGATCGCCGGCAGCAGGTACAGCCATGCTTTGGAATTTCGGTTATCCATAAAGACCTCCTGCGTGTTCAGGCATCAAAACGGATGCGCTCTTCGGTCTTCTTATGGAAAAGGAAGACCTTTTTCGGCTTGAGGGCAAAGCGGACGGTATCCGCCGCAAGGTCGACCTTGTTTTCCGCACTGATAATCGAGCGGACGGTCGGATTTGCGGAGCATTCGTTTGTCGAAACGATGCTGACGTCTCGGCCCATGACCTCAAGAGCGGAGAGCCTGCAGCTCATCGCGCCGCCGTCGTCGAGGACAAATCCTTCCGGACGGATGCCGACCCAGACCTCCTGATCGGGGACACCCTTCACATCAAGCACGGTATCCGCGCCGATGATGAGTTTTCCGTTCTTCACGGAGCCTTCGAAGACATTGATCGGGGGCGTACCGAGGAATTTCGCGACAAACAGATTCACTGGATCGTCGTACACGTCCTGAGGCTTGCCGATCTGCTGGACGACGCCGTCCTTCATGACGACGATGCGGTCGGAAATGCTCATGGCTTCGTCCTGGTCGTGGGTAACAAACACGGTCGTGATGCCGGTTTCGCGTTGGATACGCTTGATCTCCTCGCGGGTCTGCAGACGAAGACGCGCATCGAGGTTGGAGAGCGGTTCGTCAAGCAGGAGGACGCGCGGCATCTTGACGAGTGCACGTGCAATGGCAACGCGCTGCTGCTGACCGCCGGAAAGTTCGCTCGGCTTACGGTCAAGCAGTCCGTCGATCTGGACGAGCTTCGCGATCTGTGTCGCCTTTTCGACCATCTGCGGCCTGGTCATTTTGTCCGCTCCGCGCAGGTTCTCGAGCGGGAACATGATATTCTGGAGAACGGTAAGATGCGGGTACAGGGCGTAGTTCTGGAACACCAGCCCGACACCGCGGTTTTCGGGAGGCAGGTCGGTGACGTCGTCGTCACCGAAGAAAATTTTACCGGATGTGGGTTTCTGCAGACCGCAGATGAGATTCAGTGTGGTACTCTTGCCGCATCCGGACGGGCCGAGCAGCCCGATCAGTTCGCCGTCGGGGATCTCAAACGTGAAATTATCCACCGCAACGACGTCTTCCTTCACCTTCCGGTTCCGGTTGGGAAATTTTTTCGTCAGATTCTGTAATACAAGTTTCATGGTCTTTTTCCTTTGATTGACATGGATAAAGATTGGAATTTACGCTTCAATTATAACACCATTTCCCCCAATATTCAAGAGAACCGAAAAAAACGCCCGCATCTCTTTTTGGGGACAAAATAGAGAGAGTGCGAAGCGTTCGTGAAGGGAAAACGCGCTTTCTTGAAAGAAAGCACAAGACACTTCGTGTCTTAGGCAAAGAACTTTATACTGCGGTAGCCGATTTGTATAGTGGATATGGGTTAGTAAAAGGGGGATTTTGGATGGGTCTATCAGCTGACTTTAAGTCTCAACAAACGCAAAGCACGAACGGCGGCATGCCAAGACGAGTTGCTTTGCAACTCGAGCGGTGTTATACTTACAGTAGCTGAATTCTACAAGGGCGCACTGAATCCAGTATACGGAAGTGCCGAGCGCTGAACAAAACGGAGTTTTGAGAAGTCGCTCCACTATTCCCCATGATTTTTATTACTATATGGCTACGGATCGAACAATTTTAGCCGTACTCCACCGAAAATCCCCTTATTTAAGAGGTTTGGAGGAGAGTTTGAGAGGAACCTTTCCTCTGAAAAGGTTCCTCTCAAGAACAAACGCCCTGCACACACAACAATACTGTCAGAACAACCGGAATTCCTCCGATTTTTCCTCCACGTTTCCGCACTTGATCTCGCCGATCCGCGCCTGCATCGCCGACACAATTTTCGGATAGCGGTACGCCAGATTGCGGGTTTCGCCGATGTCGTAGTCGAGGTTGTAAAGCTGGGGATCACGGGAATTCGCGGTCTCGGTTGACGTCAGACGCTGGAACGGTATCCCGTCGTCCGGCTCGATGTAAAGCCACTTTCCGCGACGGAGGACTTTGCCCGTGCGCGTGCCTTCCGCGTAGATTTCGTTCCGTCCGAAGCCGTCCTCACCGGTCAGCGCACCGAACAGGTTCACGCTGTCGCATGCGGGGATATCCGCGCCGAGCATGTCCGCGAACGACGCGAGCAGGTCGACCTGCGACAGGAGCGCGTAGCTCACACCCGGTCGGATGTGTCCCGGCCAGCTTGCGAGGAACGGGATGCGGATGCCGCCTTCGAACCGGCTGTACTTGCCGCCGCGCAGGGGTCCCGCCGGACGGTGTTCGCCGTTCAGATCGACCGCGCGGTCGATGTAGCCGTCGTCGAGAACGGGACCGTTGTCGCTCGAGAAGATCACGATTGTGTTTTCAAGCAGTCCGTTTTCCCGCAGACAGTCCATAATCTCGCCGACGCACCAGTCCATCTCCGCAATGACGTCCCCGCGCGGACCGAGTCCGGTCACACCCTCGAAGCGTTTCGAAGGCAGGCGCGGCACGTGCGGCTGATGCAGAGCGTAATACAGGAAGAACGGACGGTCCCGGTTCTCGTTTACAAACGTTTTCGCCCTCTCGAGGAAGGTCTCCGCGAGATCCTCGTCCCGCCAGAGCGCCGCCGTTCCGCCGCGCATGTAGCCGATGCGCCCGATGCCGTTCACGATCGTCATGTCATGCCCGTGCGACGCCTTCATTTTCAGAAGTTCCGGATTGTCCCGCCCGGTCGGTACTTCCGGGAACGGATTCTGCGGAACATCGTACAGGACGGTGATCGGATCGTCCGGATCGAGGTTCAGCACGTTCCGTCCGTCGAAGTATACGCACGGTACCCGGTCGGCGGTCGCAGGGAAAATGAAGCATTCGTCAAAGCCTACGTCCAGCGGCGTCCGGTCAACGGGACGGTTCCAGTCGATGGGCGCGGAGCCGTCGCTCAGCCCCAGATGCCATTTTCCAACAACTGCCGTCCGGTAGCCGCTGTCACGGAAGAGCTGCGGAAGCGTGTACACCCCCTCGTCAATAATGCACGCGGCATCTCCGGGAAGGATGTGTACCCCCTGCCGTCTGGAAGGATAGCGTCCGGTCATCAGCGAATAGCGCGCGGGCGTACACACCGGCGAGGTCGAATACGCCTGTGTGAAGCGCAGCCCTTCTGCCGCCAGCGCGTCCACGTTCGGCGTCGCAATCTCCTGCGCTCCGTAGCACCCGAGATCCCCGTATCCGAGGTCATCCGCATAAATAATCACAACATTCGGTTTGCATTTTTCCATATTTTATCTTCCACCCAGTTTCAAAAGGTTTTTGGAGGGGTACGGGGAACCTTTTTCCTTAAAAAAGGTTCCCCGCGAAAACATTATTCAATCCAGAAAAATCGGGTTCGTCCATGCGTACTTGCCGTCCTTGTCGATGACAACGGCGCGGATGTAGTCGTAACCGTCGCCGATCTTGAATTCGGCACGGGTGAGTTCACCGTCGGCGGAGCGGACGATGCGGGTCGGATGCATGTCGCTGTGGAGGCGGATCTTGCACGCCGCAGAACATTCGACCACGGCAACACCCTCATCGAAGTAGAAATTGTAGATCTCGGGACCGCAGGAGGAGTAGAACTTGCCTTCCTTCAGCGCCGCGAGGATGGAGTTGATGTTGTTTTCCGCACGGACTCTGACCCAGCCCTTGCAGTGATGGTTCATGCCGTGGCCGTCGTCGGTCGCAACGCCGTAGATGCGCTTGCCCTGACCGAGCAGTTCATCCCAGTATGCCGCGTCGGTATCCATGTCGTCTTCGATCACGCAGCCGCTGTTCCAGATCTCCATCGCGAAGTTGCCTTCGAGCTTTTCGAAGTAACGCGCGGGTGTGGAGCTCCATTCGGGATGGCAGTACACGGTCATGTTGTTCTTCGCGTGGATCTCGTCGAGATAGGGCTGGTATTCTTCCTGATTCTTCGCCTTGCCGGATTCGAGACGTTCGTCCTGTTCGTAGCCGTTGCCGTCCTCCTTCGCGGGACCGATGCAGACGGTGTGGAAGCAGCGGAAGCCCTTGCCGCGTTCAAACGTATTGTCGTATTCCATGCCGGGAAGGATCGTGATCGGCACATCCGGTGCAAAATTGGTGTAGTTGTAGTACCGATGGTCGGTCAGCGCAAGAAAATCGTATCCGTTTTCGTAGTGTAGACGGATGACCTCTTCCGGAGTTCCGCGTCCGTCCGAACGTGTGGTATGGCAGTGAAGACCGCCTTTCAGCATTTTTTCGTTTCCGCCGAATGCCTGCTGCTGTTTCATAATGTTACTTCCTTTCAAAGATAATTTTCACGAAATCGGTCTGTGACCTGTATGGACATTATACAATATTGATCTCAAAAACACAAGAGAAATTGGCGATTTTTTTGAGCGTCCGGTTGATTTACCTCCGGATGTGTGCTATAATCCATACCAGAAACGCTTCTCTGAATCAAGACAAGCCTCATTTTTCAAGGAAAAGAGAACGACAATGATTCCCATACCACAACCCCTCCGCAAGCTCCTTCTGCCGGAATACATGGTGCGTCCGGATCAGAAGCTCGGCGACGACTATCCCGCCGGGGAAATGTACCGCAGCTTTGTCCGCATCGCATGGCCCGCTCTGATGGAATCCGTCCTGATCGGTCTGATCTCGTTCATAGACTCCGTAATGGTCTCCACTGTCGGGGAAACCGCCGTCGCGGCGGTCGGTCTGACGAATCAGCCGAGACTGTTGTTCTATGCAATCTTTCTGTCCCTCAGCATCGCCGTCAACGCAATGGTCAGCCGGCGCTTCGGTGAGAAAAATCAGGAAGGCGCGAACCGCTGCCTTGCAATGGTTCTGCCGCTGGCGTTCATCTTGTGCGCGGTCTTCACCGTAATCGCCTTTGCGGTGTCGCGTCCGCTGCTTCTGTTCGCCGGGGCGCAGGAGGACACGATCGACCTCGCGATCCCGTATTTCCGCATCTGCATGGTCGGGATGAACTTCACGGTCATCTCGCTCATCATCAACGCCGCACAGCGCGGCTGCGGCAACACGCGCATTTCCATGACAACCAACCTGTCCGCGAACGTGGTCAACCTCGTCTTCAACGCCGTTCTCATCAACGGTCTGCTGTTTTTCCCGAAACTCGGCGTCATCGGCGCGGCAATCGCGACCATGCTCGGCAACTTCGCGTCGGCAGTGATCTCCATCCGCTCCGTCTGCATCAAAGACCGCTTCCTCTTCCTGCGTCCCGCCGATATGCTGAAATGGGACACCGACCAGCTGAAAACCGTCTTCTCGATCGGCAGCGGCTCCCTTGTCGAACAGGTCTTCATGCGGTTCGGGTTCTTCTCCTACGCAAAGCTCGTCGCGGAACTCGGTACGATGGAATTCGCAACGCATCAGATCGTCATGAGCATTATCACGCTGTCGTTCACGGTCGGCGACGGTCTCGGTACGGCATCCTCCGCCCTCGTCGGACAGAACCTCGGCCGGAAACGCCCGGACATGTCGATCGTCTACGGACGGATCGGTCAGCGGTTCGGCGCGTGCATCAGCGTGCTTCTCGTCCTGATCTTCACGTTCGGCGGCGGACTTCTCGTCCGGCTCTTCTCGGACGATCCCGAGGTCATCCGCGTAGGACGGCATCTTCTGTACATCGTTGCCGTAACTGCCCCCTTCCAGGTCGCGCAGGTCATCTGCCGCGGCTGTCTCAACGGTGCCGGCGACACCCGCTACACGGCGCTGGTATCGTTTGTTTCCATTGCGCTCGTGCGTCCGATCCTGACGTTCGTTCTCTGTTACCCGATGGGACTCGGTGTCTACGGCGCGTGGATCTCCCTCCTCATCGACCAGCTCACCCGCTTCGGCTTCACCATGTTCCGCTACCGCGGCGACCAGTGGTACAAAAAGAAGGTATGATGCCTTTTCTGAAAGGATTTTTATGAATCATTCTGTCTATATGTTCGATTTCGACGGCACCCTCGTCGACTCCATGCCGCACTGGTCGGAGAAAATGCTGAACATCCTCCGCACAACAAACACCCCCTATCCCGCCGACGTCATCAAGCGGATCACCCCGCTCGGCGACATCGGCACGGCGAAATATTTCCGCGATGAGCTGCACGTTCCGCTCACACTTGACGAAATGTTCGCGATGATGGACGACTATGCCCTGCCGAAATACCGCGATATCATCGGACTGAAAGAAGGCGTGCGCAATTACCTGACAATGCTCCGCGAACACGGATGCAGCCTGCACGTCCTCACGGCAAGCCCGCACAAAATGGTCGACCCGTGTCTGAAGCGGCTCGGGATTTTCGGCTGGTTCGGCAACGTCTGGAGCTGCGACGACTTCGGCACGACCAAATCCGATCCGCAGATCTATATCGAAGCGGTCCGGCGGATCGGTGCGGACATCGCCGGTACCGTCTTCTTCGACGACAACATCCACGCTGTGAAAACCGCACGTGAAGCCGGTCTGTACACCGTCGGGGTATACGATCCGTCCGGCGAGGACTTCACAGAAGAAATGAAAACAGCGGCGGACCGGTATTTTTCCACGTTCGCCGGTGCACCGCTGCTGTAAATTCAATTATTCAAGTTCCCCGAGATGTTCCATCACCGCTTTTTCGATGTGTCTGGCCGTCAATGCGCCGGAACCTCCCGCCGTCGTCATGTTCGACAGGTAAACCGCGCAGAGATCCCGCACCGGATCGCACCAGAAATGTGTACCGTATGCACCCGACCAGCCGTACGCTCCCGTACGCAGCGGACGCTGTGAACCGTTATCCGCGAGAACAACGCGCATACTGAGTCCCCACGAATACGTCGCGTCCGTTCCCGGAACCATCGGACGGAGCTGACGGGTACGCATCTGACGCACCGTCTCCTCCGACAGGATCCGTATACCGCCGCTTTCGCCGTCCGAAAGGAGCATATGTGCGAAACGCGTGTAGTCCGCAAGGCACGAAACCAGTCCCGCGCCGCCCGAATGATACGTGGTCGGGCATGAACCGAAGACGAACCGTCCCATATCGACCGGGGCGGTTTTTCCTTTTTCCACGGTCGCGTGCATCTGCACCAGCCGACTCCGCTGCTCTTCCGACGGCAGATAGCACGTGTCCTTCATGTCAAGCGGATCGAACAGGTTTTTCTTCGCGAATTCCGCGTATGTCATGCCCGAGGTGACCTCGACCAGATGCGCGAGAACGTCGAATCCAACCAGCCCGCTGTACGAAAACGCGGTCGACGGATCAAATTCGAGATACGAGTGTGCCCAGTCGTCGATTTTGTCCGCGAGGGTCACGCCGTCCGCGAAGCCCGCGTCACGGCAGAATTTTCCGAACCACGGTCCGGAACCGAGCCCCGACGAATGCGTCAGCAGATCGCGCACAGTAAAATCGTACGGTGCGGGGTGCGTCCCTGTGAGGTTCCCTTCACGGTCGACTTCCGCAACCTGCATTCCGGAAAGCTGCGGCAGATACTTGCTCGCCGGATCATCGAGCGACAGCTTGCCGTGTTCGACCTGGATCATCGTGCAGACCGCCGTGACCGGTTTGGTCATCGACGCCATGCGGAACAGGTGCGAATCGTTCAGCAGGACGTTCTTTGCCGCGTCCGCAAAGCCGTGGTTCTTTTTATAAACGGTTTTTCCCCTGCAGACGATCTGCACCGCCGCGCAGGTGACGAGCCCGTCCGCGAGATCGTCCGCCGCCATGCGGTCAACGGCGTCGGTCAGACCGGCATCAAGCCCGACCGTTTCGGGGGACGCATACGGGTAAAAGATATTCATCATACAAACTCTCCTTTATTTCAGATACAATTCGTGAATCGCTTCCTTCGCCGCGTAGAACGCCGGCTTCGGATTGCAGTCGTAATCGCAGAGTCCCCAGTAACATTCCGCGGGGCAGTCTTCCTTGTGGCAGTGCCAGCAGGTCTTCGCGTCAGAGAAGCAGAACATGAAGTTCCCCATTACATGCGGATGTTCCGCGAAAATTTCAAGCCCGCGCCGCATGTACGCCGCCTGTACCTCTTCGTTGTGTCCGCCGGGCATTTCGTTGCACCACGCTTTATGGTAGCAGACCGGCTCGAGGTTTTCCGTATTGTCGGGGCAGCGATGCAGTTCTTCGGCCGTCAGAGTCGCGCCGCGGCTGGAGTATCCCCATTCGTTGACGAGGATCGGCAGGTGATACGCGTCCCACATTTCGTCGAGGGTCGTCCACCAGTCCTCGATGGTACCGCCCTGCCACGAACCGTAATACTGATCGTCGCCGACATAGCTGAACGGATGGTCGCCGGAGAACAGCTTGTGTCCGATCTCGCGGCTGCGCGGATTCCACGATGCAAAGTTCGTCCCGCAGGCGGCGTCCGGATTCACATCGCGGATGCCGAGTGCGGTCTGCCGGCAGGTCTCGATGCAGATGTCGAGCGGGACATTTCCGGAGAAGGTGGGTATGTCAAGTTCGTTCATACACTGCCAGAGCGAATGTGCGAGAGTACCGAGGTCTTCACACATGAACTGCGCGGCACGGCGGACGTTTTTATAAAATTCTTCCGTCCCGTAGGTCCCGCAGATCTCCTCCCGGAAACCGAAAATGGTCGGTGTGGACGGCATGACGTGCAGTCCGGCGGCGACGGCTTCCTCAAATTCGGCCTTGATGCGTGTCCAGTGTTCGCTGACGGTGCCGTTGATTTTGTCCGTCCACGGGAAGGGAATGTTCAGACGGATCCAGTCCACGCCGAGTTCATGCACGAGATCGTAGCGTTTCTGCGGAGTATAGGCGTACACAATCCCGCGTATCTTGTCTTTTGCTTCGATTTTCATGGGAAATCCTCCTTTTGAACTATAGATTCAGGCGTTTTTCAGCAGAACGACGGTGTTCGGCTGCATTGCAATCATTCCCGGCAGCGTGACCGTACCGGTTTTTTCCTTATTGTGTGCTTCATCGAGGGTATACACGTCAAACGTCCCTTCCGCTTCGATCCCGATCGTTTTTTCCTCCGCGTCCGGACGGTTCGTGAAGTACACAACGTACGCCGCGCGGTTTCCGTCGCCGTCCTTCGCGCAGACGGTGTAGATCTCATCGTCGTTCGAGGAAGACTTCACCTGCATCCCCATCCGGTAGAGATCGTTGAACATCGTAAAGGCGTAATACCCCTTCAGCGGGCGGAGGGTGTAAAAATCAAACAGACCGTTATAGAAGCTCGGGCGCGCATCGTAGTACATGAGCATGTCGACGGGACTGTTCTGCCCCTCACACATGAATGCCGCCGAGAACGCCGCACCCTTCATGCCGATGATCGTCTCGACCGAACGGCGGAACGGTTCGTCGAAGAATCCTTCGATGTAGTTCCACTCGTTGAGGATGCTTTCAGTGTGGGTATATCCGGCGCTGTCGAGCGTTTCGCGGAAGAGGACGGCCTCCTTCGCGGCGGTGTGCGGATCGGTCGTATAGAGATGCCACGAGAAAAAGTCGAGCGGGAGCGGTTCGTCGAGTGAAGTCAGTACGCCGAGCAGATATTTCATAAAGTACATGCTGTAGCTGCCGCCGAGCGCAGGCCCGCCGATCTTGAGATGAGGGAAACAGTTTTTCAGATGCACGATCGTCTTCACAAAGAAGTCACAGAATTCCTCGACCGTCCCCGTCCAGCAGAGCGGCGTGACGTCCGGTTCGTTCCAGATCTCCCAGTATTCGATGTTCCAGTGATGGCCGTCCGCCCAGCCTTCGTTGTAGTGGCGGATGATGTGTTCACAGATGACCGCCCATTTGTGAAAGTCCTTCGGCGGGTGGACGTTGTACTTTTTGATCGTATGCTCGATCCTCTGACCGAGGCGATAGAACAGCTTCGTGCCGGTTTCGAGCGTACCGCCGAGGTACGCATCGGTTTCGGTGAAATCGTAGGATGCGGGATCATCGGGATCCGCGTCAAAATCCGGGAAAATCGCAGTGATATCGACGCAGTGCTCGCTGCCGTACTCCTCGCAGTAGGATGCGTCGTGGTTGCGCATATACGGGAATCCCGCAGCGCCATAGTCGTCAAAATTGCACATTCTTCCCTTTGCGACACCGTTGTTGACCGCGTGCATGGGCTTGATCTTCCCGACCGGTTCGTTCCAGTCGATCCGGATAAATGCCATACAAGTTCCTCCTTTTTGGTAATTCTGCATCAAGATTGATCTTATAATAGATTATATAACGGCAGAATCCGATATATAAGTATAATTTTGTGAACAATTCCGGATATTTTGATTTTACAATCCGTCCGCTTGAAATCCGTACCGTTTTATGATATACTGTAAAATGAGTTAATTTCGGACATCATCAGACATCAACAAAGGAGTAACATTGTGGCAAAACGAACCGCATTCAGAAGCCTCAACGCTCCCACGGACATGACCGTCGGGACACCGTGGAAGAGCATTCTTTCGTTCACCATCCCCATGCTGATCGGGAACATCGCGCAGCAGCTGTACAACACCGTCGACAGCATCGTCGTCGGCAAGTACATCGGCGACAATGCACTCGCCGCGGTCGGAAGCTCGGGACCGATCCTCAACATGCTGCTCGTCCTGTTTATCGGCATTTCCGCCGGTGCGAGCATCATGGTTTCCCAGTATTTCGGAGCAAAAAACCGGGAAGCACTGTCCTACACCATCGGCAACTGCATCACCGTCACGGCGATCTGCTGTGCGGGGCTGATCCTTCTCATGTCACCGTTCATCCGCCCGATTCTCACGGCACTGAACACACCGGTATCCATCCTTGACGGATGTGCGTCCTACCTCATGATCTGTCTCGTCGGCATGGCGGGGCTTGCGTACTACAACATCCTCAGCGGGATGCTCCGCGGACTGGGCGACTCCTTCTCTGCGCTGGTTTACCTCCTCATCGCAACCGTGATCAACATCGTTCTCGACATTTTCTTTGTTGCTGTTGTCCAGATGGGCGTCGGCGGCGTTGCGCTCGCAACCGTGATCGCGCAGATGATCTCCTCGATCCTCTGTCTCATCAAGCTCGCGAAAATGCGCCAGTATTTTGACTTCGGCGCGAAGTATCTCAAGCCGGTCAGCACTTACGTAAAGACCGTCGTCCGTCTCGGACTTCCCTCCGGTCTGACGCAGGCAATCTTCTCCTCCGCGATGATCATCGTTCAGTCCCTGACGAACCAGTTCGGTGAACAGTTCATCGCCGCCAACGTCGTTATCATGCGTGTCGACGGCTTCGCGATGATGCCGAACTTCTCCTTCGGCACCGCGCTCACCACCTACGCCGGACAGAACGTCGGCGCGGGTCTGTACGACCGCGTCACCAAGGGCGCAAAGCAGGGCACGCTCATGGCCGTTGCCACCTCCACCGTCATCACCGGCGCGATCCTTCTCTTCGGCAAGGGGCTGATGGGTATCTTCACCGAAACGCAGGCGCTCGTTGACCTCAGCTACAATCTCATGAAGATTCTCGCGCTCGGCTACATCGCCGTTGCCGTCACGCAGAGCCTTTCCGGCATCATGCGCGGTGCGGGCGACACGATGACCCCGATGTGGATCTCGCTTATCACCACCGTTGCGATCCGTGTACCGATCGCCTATACCATCTCCTTCCTCACCAGAACCGCCGAACTCCCGCACGGCCGTCAGGAATGTATCCAGATTTCCCTCCTCTGCTCCTGGCTGATCGGCGCGCTTCTCACCGCGATCTTCTATGCCCGCGGCAAGTGGAAGACCAAGGCACTGAAATAATGTGAGTTCGATGGAGTTCTCGGGGAAAACTTTTTTTTCAAAAAAGTTTTCCTCAAGTTGCACAGCAACTTGTAACCCCTTTCAAAAAATTTTAAACTGGATAAAATGACAAAGTTTGTCTGGTTTTTTTGTTGGATTTACACTGCACTTTGTTATCCTGCTTGTTTAAAGTTTTTGAGGTGGGGTTTGGACGAGTTTACTTCGCAAACTCGGAAACTTTTTTCAAAAAATTCCCGCAAAAAAGTCCGGGGAACCCATTGATCAGAGGGTTCCCCGGATTGTTTTTATTCAAATAAAGGAGTGGAGAAATAGCGTTCCGCGGTGTCCGGAAGAACGGTCACGACCGTCTTTCCCTTTCCGAGAACCTTCGCCAGCTTGATCGCCGCCGCAACGTTGGTGCCGCTGCTGATGCCGCAGAGGATGCCTTCCTTGAGCGCGAGTTCCTTCGATACGCGGATCGCTTCGTCGTCGCGGACGATGCAGATGTCGTCGTAGATGGTCTGGTTGAGGATCACCGGAATGACGCCGTCGCCGATGCCCATCTGAACGTGGGTGCCGATGGAGCCGCCGGAGAGGATCGCCGCATTTTCCGGTTCGACCGCCCAGATGGTCATGTCCGGATTCGCTTCCTTGAGCGCTTCGCCGATGCCGGTGATCGTGCCGCCCGTACCGATGCCGGAGCAGAAGCCGTGGATCGGACCGGCAACATCGTCGAGGATTTCCTGCGCGGTCTGGCAGCGCTGGATCGCCGGGTTCGCCGGATTTTCAAACTGCTGGGGAACGAACACGTTCGGGTCTTCTTCCTTCATGCGGAGCGCGAGATTCAGACATTCTTCAATGCACAGCCCGATGTTTCCCGCGTCGTGGATCAGGATGACTTCCGCGCCGTAGTGTTCGACGAGAAGGCGGCGTTCCATGCTGACGGAGTCGGGCATGATGATCTTCGTTTTGTAGCCGCGTACCGCACCGACGAGCGCAAGACCGATGCCCTGGTTGCCGCTGGTGGGCTCGACGATGATGGTGTCGGGGCCGATGAGTCCCTTTGCTTCCGCGTCACGGATCATGTTGAACGCGGTGCGGGTCTTGATGGAACCGCCGACGTTCAGACCTTCGAACTTTACGAGGATCTCCGCGCCTTCTGGATCGGCAAGACGCTGCAGACGGATGATGGGGGTATGTCCCATCGCTTCAAGAATATTGTTGTATATCATGATACAGTAACCTCAGTGGACTTCTTTACAGTATATAAATGAAATATATGCAGAATATCCTGATAAGTATACCATATCTCCTTCTGCATTGCAAGCGTTTCGGCGGATTTTTCCGGTTTTACTCGATCGTCTGGTAAATTTCGCCGTTCTTTTCGCCGAAGGTAACCTTGCCGACGACCGTACGGCGGTTGCCGGACGGCTTCTGTGGATTCGTCTGGATGTGGAAGGACGTGTACAGTTCACCGTCCTTCCCGGTGAAGAACGCGTTGTGTCCCGCGCCGAACAGGTCTTCCCGGCAGGACAGCACCGGATTGTTCACGGACTTCGTCCACGGTCCCATCGGATGATCCGCCGTCGCCACGCAGATGGCGTAATCGTTCGTTGCGTAGCAGTTCGCGGAATAGTTCATGATGTACTTCCCGTCACGGAAAATGACGCACGGACCTTCGTTCCAGAGGTGATTGATGTTGAGGGATTTGAACTCGAATTCCTTATCCGGCGTGGTCATGAGCTTCGCTTCGCCGACGACATTCGTAAGGGTATCGTCAAGCTGAATGCAGTAAAGCTGGCTGGTCTTCACGCCGTTAATGATGTTTTCGGAACAGTCACGGGAGTAGTAGAAGTAGTTTCCTTCGCCGCAGACGAGGACGGAACCGTCGATCGCCGCGTAGCCGAAATCGAACAGCGGCTTGCCGTGAACATCGGTAAAGGGTCCCTTCGGATCGTCCGCGACCGCAACGCCGATACGGAGGGAATCAAGCTCGCGGCTCTGCGCGGTGTAGTGCATGACGAATTTGCCGTTGTAGTACACAACTTCCGGGGCCCAGAAGTGGGACTTGCCCCAGAAATCGATGGCACGGAAGCAGAGTGTCGGTTCACTCCAGTGGACGAGGTCTTCGCTTTCCCAGACGAGGAAGCCCTCGCCGCTGCTGGTGGCGTAATTGTAGTATTTGCCTTCGTAAAGCAGAATCTGCGGGTCGCCGATCCGGGTGATGTCGGTGATGATCATATGGTTTCTCCTTCATTACAATAAAGTGATAATTCATGGTAGCATATTTCGGCAGGATTGTCAATTCCGCAGGTCACGTATTTCTGGATTTTTTAACATCTTTCTGCTATAATAAGTCCAACCATAAAAGTACAGTGCAAATTTTTGCAAATCTGCACTGTACTTTATTTTTACATTCGTTTAAAGTTTTTTGAAGAGGGGTTTGGGGAGGAACTTTTTGCAAAAAGTTCCTCCCCAAGAAATCCTCAGAACAGTCCGCCTTCGAGATATTCCTTGTACGTGTCGTCCGTGCATTTCTTCGGATTCACCGACAGACGGTTGAAGACGCCGCGTCCGCCGGGTTCGCCCACGGACAGAACGACGTTCTTTTCCTGCTGATGATGGAAGCCGATGTTGAAGTTCGTCAGAACCGAGTTGAATTTTCCGTCCGCGCGGAACGCCGTGTGAACGTCCCCGCGTGCCGCGTACCACATCGTGAAGCAGCTGTCATAGATGTTGCGGACGTTGCGGTTGCGCTCGGTGCTTGCCGTACGGAAGCCGATGCCGAAATGGTCGCTGTAGCAGAAATTGTACCAGTTGTTCCCCGCGTAATCGAGGAAGCCGCAGGAATTGCCGTAATCCGTGTAGTCGCAGGTGTACAGAGGGTGCAGGTTTCGCATACTGTTGCCCGCGGAACGAAGCTCAATGCCAGTGAATACGCGCGCGATCCGCATATTCGTCAGCGTGTTGTCGTAGCCTTCGAGCAGAACGCCGACCGAATCGATCGCACCGTTGCCGATGATGTTCACGCCAAAGATATCCGCGTCGGACGAGCCGCTGTTCGCACCGTATTTGATGTGGATGCCGATCTTCACATGCTTGATCGACACGTCGCGGATCATGGTTTCGCGTCCGCCGTCAATGGAAATGCCCTTTGCAACGCCGCTGCCGTCCACGATGCCGCCGGTGAAGGAGTAGTTGCTGCCGATGGTGTAGATGTCGTTTGCGGGATGCGACGCGCCGAGACGCACCATGGCTTCGTCGCTGTCCCAGCCGTCCGCCGCCTTGAGCACCGCATAAGTCGAGAGCTTCAGCGCGACGCTCTTTTTCGGATGCGCGGGAGTGAGGATCGGTTTTCCGAGGATGTACGTGCCATCCGGGAAGTAGATCGTGCGGTTCGGGTTGTCGTCGATCAGCTTCTGGATCGCGTCGGACACGTCCGCGGAACCGTCGTTTGGGATCGTGTCGGTGACGACGACATAACCGGACTTTGTGGTTTCAAAATCGTTCATGGGAACCTCCTGTTTTGGATGATGTGTATGTTGTTAAAATAATACGCAGGGTCATATAAAGGCTCCCTCCGGGAGGCAATGCTGTCACGGAGGACGGAACGTCCTCGTTGTGACTGAGGGAGACCGCGGTACAAATGACTTCAGCTCACTGCCGAAGGCGTGCGGCTGTAATCTACGGCAGGTCCTCCGGCGGTTTCGGATCATTCGTTCGTCCGAGAAGGTAGTCTGTCGAAGTTTTATAGAATTCTGCAAGACGCACCAGCAGGTGCACCGGAATTTCCCGCTGACCCTTTTCATATTTGAGATACTGCACCGGATGAATTCCGAGGAATTCCGCTACATCTTTCTGATATAAGTCGTGGTCTTCCCGTAAATCCCGCAGTCTGCGGTAGTAGTATTCCATCCCTGCTCTCCTCTAAATCATTCCGGCAAGTTCTCCGGCGGCTTCGGGTTGTTCGTCAGCCCGAGGAGATAGTCTGTCGAGGTTTTGTATAGCCGTGCAAGTCGGATCAATACAGGAGTCGGAATGTCCTGCTGCCCTTTTTCATAACGAAGATACTGCGGTTGTTTCATCTCAAGGTATTCCGCGACCTGTACCTGTGTCAGATCGTGGTCTTCCCGCAGGTCACGCAGTCTGCGGTAATAGTAGTCCATATTTTTACTCCAATAAATCCTCCGGCGGTTTCGGGTTGTTCGTCAGTCCGAGGAGATAGTCCGTCGAGGTTTTATATAAAACTGCAAGCATAGCCAGCATATTTACCGGAATCGCCCGTTCTCCGCGTTCATATCGTGCATATTGCGTCAATCCCGCGCCAAGATATTTTGCAATCTGTGCCTGTGTCATGTCATGATCTTCCCGCAAATCACGTATGCGGCGATATAGATACTTCATTGTTTAGCCTCAAATTTTCATTTTTTATATTGACATTATAATATAAGTTGTGTATAATATACCAAAAATAACTCCAAACGGAGTTACGAAAAAACCGAGGTATCCCATGAAACTCATCGAAGAACTGTACACCTGTGACCTCTCCGCCACTGACCGTCCCGCGTGGTATCGCGAAGAATGCCGCGACATCGACCGGCTCAAAAACCGCCGCACCGGTGAACTTCTCGCCGGGCTCACCGATCATCAGAAAAAACTCTTCCGTACCATCGAACGCTGTGCCCGCGAACGGAGCGAACTCGACGAACGCTGTGCCTTCCTCCTCGGATTCCGATCCGCCGTCCGCCTCATGACGGAATCCTTCGCGGATGACGCATGACGCCCCTTCCGTCAAAAAACACAGAATTTCCATACAAACCGCAATTTCTTTCCACCACATTTTCTTGTGATTTGGAATTGACAAACCACAACATTTTGTGTATAATAAAGTTACAGCTTCTACATAACTGACGGATTTTGCGGAGCACCGCAAGGGAATGCAGAAGCCATTATGCCGACCGTCTGGGCAAATCAGTTTCCGAGAAGCTGACTTGCCCTTTTTCTATACTTATCGTATATCATCCAACTTACAGGAGGTAACCCCAATGGAACATAAGAATTGGAATGGATTTATCGGAGGCGCATGGCAGGATGAGATCAACGTGCGCGACTTCATCCAGAAAAACTACAGAGAATATACCGGGGACGCCGCTTTCCTCGCCGAGGCTACCCCCAGAACCAAAGCTCTCATGAAAAAGCTCCAGGCGCTGTTCACGATCGAACGCCAGTTCGGCGGTGTACTCGACATCGACACCACCACCGTTTCCTCTCTGACCAGCTACTCCCCCGGATACCTGGACAAGGAAAACGAACTGATCGTCGGTCTTCAGACCAACCGTCCCCTCAAGCGCGGCGTCAACCCGTTCGGCGGCATCCGCATGGCACGTCAGGCATGCGAAGCATACGGCTACAAGCTCAGCGCAAAAATCGAAGAAGAATTCCAGTACCGCACCACCCATAACGACGGTGTATTCCGCGCATACACGGATGAAATGCGTCTCGCGCGCCGCAGCCACGTCATCACCGGTCTTCCGGACGCTTACGGACGCGGCCGCATCATCGGCGACTACCGCCGCGTTGCCCTCTACGGTGTGGACCGTCTGATCGCAGAAAAGAAAAAGGACAAGGCACAGATCGGCGCAAACATCCTCCTTGCCGATCAGGTACGTCAGGAAGAGGAACTCTACCAGCAGATCGCCTTCCTCGGCTATATGAAGGAAATGGCGGCAATGTACGGTTGCGACATTAGCGAACCGGCATCCAATGCCCGTGAAGCGATCCAGTGGACGTATTTCGCGTACCTCGGCGCCATCAAGGAACAGAACGGCGCGGCAATGTCCCTCGGCAGAGTCAGCACTTTCTTTGACATTTACATCGAACGTGACCTCGAAGCGGGCATCCTCACGGAAGAAGGCGCGCAGGAACTCATGGACGACTTCGTCATGAAGCTCCGTATGGCACGTCACCTCCGTACGCCCGAATACAACGAACTCTTCGGCGGCGACCCGATGTGGATCACCGAAGCCGTCGGCGGCGTGGGCGAAGACGGACGCACCCTCGTAACGAGGAACAGCTTCCGTGTACTGAACACGCTGTACACGCTCGGTTCCTCTCCGGAACCGAACCTGACCATCCTCTGGTCGAAGGAACTTCCGGAAAACTTCAAGCGTTTCTGCGCGAAGGTTTCCGCCGACACCGATTCCATTCAGTATGAAAACGACGACCTCATGCGTCCGATCTACGGTGACGACTACGCGATCGCGTGCTGCGTTTCCGCAATGAAGGTCGGAAAGCAGATGCAGTTCTTCGGCGCGCGCTGCAACCTCGCGAAGCTCCTGCTGATCGCGATCAACGGCGGCTACGACACCACGAGCGGCATCCACATCGGTCCACAGATGCCGGTCATGGACGTCGAAAAGCTCGACTTTGACGAAGTCATGGAACGCTACCAGATCTACATCGAATGGCTGAGCCACCTCTACGTCAACACGATGAACGTCATTCACTACATGCACGACAAGTACGCGTACGAAAAGACCCAGATGGCACTGCACGACACCAATGTGGAACGCTTCATGGCGTTCGGCATCGCGGGACTTTCCGTTGTCGCAGACTCCCTCAGCGCGATCAAGTTCGCAAACGTCGCTCCGGTGAAGAACGCCGAAGGCTTCATCACCGATTTTGTCACCACCGGCAACTTCCCGAAGTACGGCAACGACGATGACCGCGTTGACCTCATCGCGAAGGACATGGCGCACCGCATGATCACCGAACTCCGCAAGACCCCGACCTACCGCGACGCGATCCACACGCTGTCCGTTCTGACGATCACCTCGAACGTGGCGTACGGCAAGCACACGGGCGCAACTCCGGACGGCCGCGAAGCATCCGCACCGTTCGCACCGGGCGCAAACCCGATGCACAACCGCGAAGAAAACGGCGCGCTCGCGTCCCTCAACTCGGTTGCAAAGATCAGCTACGACGACTGCCGCGACGGCATCTCGAACACCTTCTCGATCACCCCGGAAGCCCTCGGACGTACGGAAGACGAACGCACCGGCAATCTCGTCACCATTCTCGACGGTTATTTTGCAAAGATGGCGCATCACATCAATGTCAACGTCATGAACCGCGAGACTCTCATGAAAGCATACGAAAATCCCGAAGCGTACCCGAACCTCACCATCCGTGTCTCCGGTTACGCCGTTAACTTCAGCAAACTTTCCCGCGAACAGCAGCGCGAAGTCATCAGCCGTACCTTCCACGAAAGTGTTTAATGTTTAAGAAATAGTGTTTTTCGGGGAAAACTTTTTCGAGAAAAAGTTTTCCCCGAACCCCTTTCAAAAAGCTTTCATCTGAAAAGGATATCGAAGTATGTGCAGACTTGGAGAATCATTGTCTGCGGAAGACGATCAAATTTTTTTTACGGAGATTTATTTTATGACCGGACGTATTCATTCGATCCAAAGTCTCGGGACACTCGACGGTCCCGGGGTTCGCTTTGTTGTGTTTCTGCAGGGATGCAGTCTCCGCTGCGGATGCTGCCACAATCCCGACACGTGGGACTGCGCAGCAGGCACCGAAACGACGGCGGAAGAGCTTGTAAAAAAAGCTGTCCGCTATCGCGAATACTTCGGCAAGGATGGCGGCGTCACCCTCTCCGGCGGGGAACCGCTTCTGCAGGCGGCGTTTGCTCGGGAAATCTTCGAACGCTGTCACGAGGCGGGACTGAACACCTGCCTCGACACCTCCGGAAGCGTATGGAATCCGGACGTAGAAGCGCTTCTTTCCGTGACCGACCGCGTTCTGCTGGACATCAAGTACACCGACGACACGCTTTACCGGACGCACGTCGGATGTTCCATCGAAAAACCGCTCGCCTTTCTCGCGTATCTGGACGAAAAAAAGATCCCCGTGACCCTGCGGCAGGTCATCATCCCGACACTGAACGATACGGAGGACGGCATCCGTGCACTGAAAGCGATCGCGGTACGGTATCCGTGCGTCGACAGGACCGAGCTGCTGCCGTTCCGGAAAATCTGTCAGGTGAAGTACGACAAAATGGGGATCCGCTTCCCCTTCGGACATCTGCCGGAACCGTCAAAGGAACGGATGGCGGAACTTGAGAAGGTCCTGCGCTCTGCGGGAAACGCTTGACAAATCCTTCCGCAGTTGTTATAATGAACTCAAATCCCTCCAACACAAAAAGGAAGAACAGGTTATGAAAAAACATATTTCCATCCTTCTTCTCCTCGCGATGATGCTCTCCGCATTCGCCGGATGCAGCGACGCTCCCGCGGCGGAAGAAACCGACACGACCGATCCGACCGCGTCCGCGGAAGCCGTGGAAACCGTCGAAACGGAAGAAGAAACCATGTATCTCCCCGACGATCTGCCGGATACCCTTGACTACAGCGGAAATACCGTCACCACCTTCGGCTGGTCCGGTCCGGTTCTCGTGGAATTCTACGTCGAAGAACAGAACGGTGAAGTCGTCAACGACGCCATCTTCGCGCGCAACCTTGCTGTTGAAGAACGTCTGAACATCGAACTCGAATATCACCTCGAACCCGGTGCGTTCGACCAGAGAAACACCTGGGTACAGGCTCTTTCCAGCAGCATTACCGCAGGTGACGGCGCATACGATATCTCCGCGGGCTACTCTATGGCGGGTGCGTCCCTCGCTTCCAAGGGCATGTGTCTCCCGCTGACCGATCAGGAATACCTCGACTTTGACAAACCGTGGTGGCCGGCATCCCTTCTTGACGAAGCGACCTGCGGCGGCAAGCTGTATTTCTGCTCCGGTGACATCTCCACGTACATGATCTACTATCTGTACGGCGTCTACTTCAACCAGGACATTCTCACCGAACATGACCTCGAAAATCCCTATGACCTCGTACAGGGCGGCACATGGACTCTCGACAAGATGAGCGAAATGTCCGCGGGCGTTTACATTGACCTCAACGGCGACGGCGTCAAGGGTTTCGAAGACCGTCTCGGCTACATCACCTACTCCATTTACGTTGACCCGTACTTCTTCAGCTGCGGTCTCCACACCACCGAAAAGGATGAAAACGATATCCCGTTCCTCTCTGCGGAATTCGGCGGCGAAAAGGCGCACAGCGTCGTTGAAAAAGTCGTTGCGTTCACGAGTGCCGAAGGCTCCCTGGTCGGCAACGGCGCGGAACAGATCGAACCTTCCCACAACGTCTTCAAGGAAGGCCGCGGTCTCTTCACCTCTCACGAACTCACCTTCGCGGTCAACCATCTCCGCGACGTTGAATTCACTTACGGCATCGTTCCCTACCCGAAGTACGACGAAGATCAGGCAAACTACGTGACCATCACCTCCTTCCCGTACACCCTCTACGGCATCCCGATGGACGCAAAGAATCCCTCCATGTCCTCCGCCGTTATGGAAGCAATGGCGTCCGAAAGCTACCGCACCGTATCTCCGGCTCTGTTTGAAAACGCATTCAAGGTCAAGTACGCACAGGACGAACAGTCCTCCCTCATGTACGACCTGATCCGATCCACCGTCTCCTTCGACTTCGGCCGCGTATTCAACAACGACCTGAACGGCATGACCTATTCCCTCTTCCGCACCGCAATCGTCAACCAGAACACCAACTGGGCGTCCACCGTCAAGTCCAACGAAAAGCCGCTCAGCAAGATGATCGAAAAACTTACCGAGTCCCTTCTCGGCGAATAAAACAACATACAGAAAAACGACTGTCCGCGGGACAGTCGTTTTTTGTGTTCAGTTCAAACCCCGCAGGTTCCGCAGCAGTTCCATCTCCTCCGCACGGTACGGGGTTCCGTCGGGATGGAGGACGTCGTGCTGCCATACCGGCGGGTTCGGGTCGTTTCTGCCCCACCAGAGGTTCGTCTGGGTACGTCCTACGACAAATCCCCAGTGCCAGCAGGAAATCTTCTCTTCCGCGAAGTAGGGGAGGTGATCCTCAAACCCGTTGTCATGCTCACGGCAGAGCCATTCCGTAACAAACAACGGCTTGCCGAAGGATCTGACAGAGTCAACAAATTCCTTCGTCTTTGCGATCGGCTGGTACGAATGGAAACTGATAACGTCGGAAAGTTCGAGCATCGCGCAGTTCACGGAATCGTGCAGGTCGGTGCGCCATACGCCGGTGGTCAGCGGCTGTTCCGGACCGCATTCCCTCGCCCAGCGGAAACAGTTCACGAGCAGCGGCAGGGATTCGTTTCCGCGGTTCGTATTGCCGGGTTCGTTGAAGAGATCCCATGCGACGATGCGGGCATCGTTCCGGTGCACACCGACGACGGCATGGACGTAACCGCGGAGCGCGGACTGCTTTGCGGGATCGTCGGCGTTCCGGAATCCCGGCGAGGGTGTCCAGCGCCCGTTGTGCAGACCGGGAACGGGATCGAGCTGTTTTCCGGGGAAGGGATCGTGTCCCTGATCGAACGCGCAGTCGTCGAACAGGATGGGCAGAACGGACAGCCCGTTTTCCGCCGCAATCCGGAGGAAGGTTTCGAACGTTTCAAGGAAAGTGTCCCCCTCAGCCTCCCAGACGATGAACGGCAGGAAGACGCGCACACTGTTGTAGCCGCAGTCCGCCGCCCACGCGAGTTCGCGCCGGATCGTCGCCTCGTCAAAGGATTCCTTCTGCCACATTTCCGTGGAGTTGACCGCCGTGGAGGGGAGATAGTTCATCCCGACCTGCCATGCGGTTTTTTCGTACCATTGGTTCGCTTGTTCAGATGTCCAGACTTTCATGATATCATTCCTTTCATGGATTTTTCATATGGGCAAAGCCGCACCTCTGACACAGCGGCTCGGTGATACAGCGTTTCGCGAATGCCTTCCGCATCCGGACGGCACGCTTGCAGGACAGAATGTCGGAAAGCGGCGTTTCAAACAGATTGCCGAGGGCAATGACGCCGTCCGCATCCAGGCAGCACGGAACCACCGTTCCGTCGCTGAGAACACCGATCTGATCGACCAGTCCAAAGCAGGTATGCGAATCCCCGCAGTAGTCCGCTTCCGGGTCCGGCCACTCAAATTTTTCGCCCCATTCCAGAAAAAGTTTGTGGCGGATCTTATATCCGCTGAAGATCGTCCGCCATTCTTCGGGGAACCGTGCGTGCATCCGGTCGAGGATCTGTGCGTTCAGCGAATCTTCCCCGCCGATGTTCCACAGACGCATGACGGAAACGATCCCCTGTGCGGACGCACGTTCGCAGAAATCGAAACATTCGTCCAGATACTGCTCCGGCGTGATGGACAGGGTGTTCGCCTCATACGAATGCAGAGACACGCTGACTTTGAAGAGCGACGGCGCGGAAAGAAGAACGTCCGTGCGCTTTTTCAGCAGGGTTCCGTTGGTCGTGAGGATGACTTTGAACCCCAGTCCGCCGGCGATTTCGAAAAATGCCGGCAGATCGGGATGCAGAAGGGGTTCTCCCATCAGATGAAAATACAGGTAATCCGCAAAACTGCGCAGTTCCGTCGCCGCACGGGTGAATTCCTCACGGCTGATGTACCGGATCGGGCGTTTGGTGCCGTGGCAGAAGCTGCACGACAGGTTGCAGGCGTTGGTGATCTCAAGAAAGGCTTTGTTCGGCATGGGTGCTCCTTTTCGTTCGGTTGTGCTGGTTTCATTATACACGACAGACGCGTGTTTTTCAAGGGCGTTCTTTGCTCAAAGAAACGCATGCAAAATATGCCGCAGTTACGTTTTTTCGTAACTGCGGCACTCTTTTTATTCCGCAAGAAGCCATTCGAGGTCGAATTCCCGCACCGCGATGCCGTGTCCGTGGGGATTGTCCTCCCCGCGTTCGTACAGAAGGTAGAAATGTCCGTCCGTTTTCGAATAATCGAGACTCGAATACGCGCACGCGTCTTTCCAGATGAGCTTCGTTTTTTCCCATGTATCTCCGCTGTCGAAGCTGATGCACGCGGTCATGGTGTTCCGCTTTTCCGAGCGGGGATTGACGAAAACCGTCACGGAATCCGCACCGTCCGGCAGCAGATTCCGTGCGTCTTCCGGAAGATCGTCCCGCTCGATGCGCAGGAACGACGCGTTGCAGCCGAGCGACTTTTCTTCGATCAGGAAATCGTCCGCGCGGAAGTCACCGTAGGTTTCACCGCCGTCCGTGCTGACCGCGAGATACCGCTTCTGGTCGCCGAAATACGCGCGGGAATTGTATAAAACCGTGCCGTCGCCGCGTTCGATAAGGGTTCCCTCTCCAGTTGCCGGCTGTACGGGCGCGCTCGCCTTCCACGTCATACCGTGGTCGTCGCTGTAGACGGAATTGTTGTAGGAACGGGTGCGCAGTCCGTCCCATGTATCGTAGCGTCCGACAGCAACGCGCGAGGGACAGAGCAGGCGTCCCGCGTGTTCGCCGTGACGGAGCTGAATTCCGTGCGCCGATCCGTGACAGCTTCCGCCGAGGGTGACTTCGACACCGTCGTACGGACGGACAAAGGGTCTGCCTTCGACGACAAACGGGCGCTCCGTCCACGTTTCGCCGCCGTCACTGCTGGAAAGAAGGAACGGTCCGCGGCAGATACCGAGGGATTTGGCACGTTCTTCCGCTTCTTTTTCCATCGCGGCGAGGTCTTCGTCGGTGTATTTGCCGAATTCATTGCGTGCGACGGGATTGCGTCCGGAGGAGCAGAAAACCGTGCCGGTGACGGAATCGTAAACCGCGCTGCCGATCATGCACGTCCAGCCGGGGATGCCGGCAAGGGTACGGATCTCCGTCCATGTGCCGTCTGGAAGTTTGCGGGCACAGACGACCGCGACTTCTTCGGCATGGTCGATGACGGAATCCTTGCGGTCGTTGCAGAAGGCAAGGACTGTGCCGTCGCCGGTCACAACGATGCTCGGGATGCGGTAGTTGGAACGTCCGCCCGACGCGAATAAAAGGTTGTCATTCACGTACATGATAATCCTCCAAATTTCAGCTGCACGTTGTCAGATGAAAAGCTTTGATCGACCTTTCCCGAAAGGTCGCAGGGTCAAGGGACAGCTGTCCCGCGGAGGAATGAAGTTCCTCCGGGAGAACCTTCGGTTCTCCAGTGGTCGCCGTCCGCAGACGGCGAAATTCTCTGGACTTCCAAGGAGTTCCTCTTATTGCTACTTTTTCTCCTCGATAAAGGAGAAAAAGTAGAGAATAAACTTGGTATTCTATCTCTCAGTCAAAATACTTCTTATATCTCAGAAACGCCGGATCATCCAGAATATCGAGCGAATTTCCCGTCTGCTGCTGGATCAGCCTCCGGCAGACCCCGATCCGCGACATCATCGGCGATACAATCGCGTGCGTCTGATTCAGATACGTGATAATATCATCCACCGAAACGGGGATCTTGTACCCGTTCACGGAACTCGCAATAATAACTCCCTCGTCACGAAGCGGCGCAACCACCCTCCGGTAAAGGAAATTCTTCGTGATCTTCTGCTGCGTATATTCCCGCAGCACACTTAAAATCTGATCCGAGGGAATGTACCGGAACGGATTCACGTTCTGCACCTGGAATAAAATATGCCACAGAAACGCGATCTGCGCCCGCTTTTCGAGTGCCTCGTCTTCTCTGTACTTCTCTATGTAGTCCCGCGCACACTTCACCGCCAGCGCGTAGATGTCCTGATCGAACCGGTATTCCGACGAAACTTCTCCGAAATACGGTTCTCTGGGGCTCGGGAACCGGTCTTCGATGAGAATCTTGCTTTTCAGCATTTCCAGATAGTTCGGGCAGGTTTCATCAATCAGCGCACGGTTGATCGATCCGCCGATAATGTCTGCCAGCTGCACAAGGATCTCGTCCTTGCTGTTGCAGTAGTCGAAATCGTATTCGTTCAGAATATTGTACTGCGGACGGTTGTCCCGTACGTACTGCTTGAACGACTCCTGAAATTCCGTCGTGCCGACCTCGTCCTCGATGATCTTCAGTTTCGGATATACATGGTACAAAAGATCGTACAGCCGCTTGTGCATGTACTTGATAAAGGATTTCTTGTGCTCCGTCAGCGGCGTTCCCCGCACAAACTCCTGCTTGTCCGCGATCATCAGAACCACGCGGAAATCGAGCGGAAGGATCTGCGAAATGATCCGGTTGCGGCGGTTCACGTCGTCGCTGATCTTGCAGGATTTCATCTCCGTCCTGGCAAATCCGTTGCTTTTCTTGATCTCCTCGACCTCTTCGTGAAGCTGCGGAAGATACCGGTCCTCCACGATTACGGCACATAAAATATAGTATTTGGACGCACCTTCGGTCGTAAAATCAAACCCGAAGCTGCCGCATTCGTCAATATAAGCCGTTCTCCCGGGCTGAGAATCGGCGATACTCTGAAACTCCATATCGTCAAACGTCATCTGGTAGCTCGGAACCATGTCGGATTCACCTCGTGAAAATTGTTTTGCTTCCGTTTATTATAACATGTTCAAAAGCCAATTACAACGTCCCTCCGCGAATTTTTTCGAATTCGGCAGAAGGAAGCGGCATTTGTCCGGATTTTCTGTTTATCCGATACGGTTTTCCAGCCCCCGTACCAGTTCGCGGAACAGTTCCGCCGCCGCTTCTTCCGGATGAGTGTGGTACTGGATAAGATCGTTCATAAAAAACTCCACGAACAGACTACGGAACAATTCCTGTCCGATGAAAATTTCAGAATGTCCTTTCTGGAAGTTGTAGTCCGTCATCGCGGGGGTCAGCTGGACACAGCTGCCGTCGTAGCAGACCATCTCGATCGGGTACTCGTTTGCGTAAATGCGCTCCTCGTCCTCGCGGTTCAGCAGATGGATGTGAAGTCCCGTCGCGCGTCCGGATTCCATCTGCCGGATGCAGTCGTTCAGAATACGGATCCGTTCCTCCGGAGTAAAGGCACGCATGGCGTACATGTGGTCCGAAAGATACCCCGTTTCCGCGAATTTCCGCATCGCGTTTTCCGATACAATCAGATGAGTCGTCTGGTGACTGGAATGGGTATTGCTGTAACGTTTCCTCTGAAGACTGACCAGAGAGGCAAGGGTCTCCTTCGAAAGCGGTACGCCGTTCGCTTCACAGCCGTCCACCAGCGCCTCCTTCATGATATCCACATGGATGCAGTTGAAGCACAGATCCGGACGGAATTTGTAAACGTCATGTTTCTCCTCCAGCCGGCGGTAACGGTCCATAAATCCGATGAGATTGTACGTTCCGGGATCCTTCACGCTCTTGACGGGCGTTTTGCGGAACGAATCAAGAAACATCTCCCATTTCCGGTACAGCCCCTCCCCTTTCGTGAGGATCGCCGTTTTTTCACTGCAGAACAGCAGTTCGTACTCCTCACCGGAACCGCAGCGGATCGCGATCACGTTCAGATCAAACCAGCTTTCCCCTGCCTCCTGACTGACGGTGTAGGCCATGTAATTGTCGAACGCCAGAACGGGCACAATCCGTCCGATCATCTGCACCAGCCGTCTTGGATACCCGTCCGTATTGAAGAAATACTGGGACACGGAAACCGGATGCTCGTGTTTGTCCAGAAATTCCAGTGCTGCTTCCACAAGAGAATGAAATCCACAGTTTATGATCCGGCATTCCACCGGGATCTGCAGCAGCATGTCACCGAATTCCGTCAGTGTCGCATAGGGCTCCGTACCGATCAGCTGTACTTCCCCGCGCGGAGTCTTCCGGCGGTACAGCAATGCCCAGAGTTCGCTGAAAATAAAATTGTACGAACTCTCTTTCTTCTGACTGGAGACCGAATCGTCCAGCATCTGCACTTCCTCCGCGGTCAGCGCAAGCTCCCTGCTGCTGACAAGCAGATTCCGGAAACTCATGACCGCCTTTTCCCCCGCGTTGTTCTGCAGGACGCGGACGACGGTCGTTTTGCTTTTCAGACCGAGAAGATCAGCCAGCTCTCCCGTGGAAAGCCCGCGGCTCTTCATGATCCGTTTCAGATATTCGGCAAATCCTGCGGTATTGTACAGCATTATACATCCCTCTTCCGTTTCATGATGTCCATGATTATACCATAGTTCTCCAAAAAATGCAATCGCGGGAAGCCGCCTTGCAATCTCCGCACGTCCGTGCTATAATGAAGCAAACTTCACTTCAAACGAGGAATACCGTGAACGAAATCATCCCCCTCATCATCCGCTGGTACGAAACGGTGCGCAAGCCGCTGCCATGGCGGGAGTCGCCGACGCCGTACCACGTCTGGATCTCCGAAATCATGCTCCAGCAGACACGCATCGAAGCCGTCATCCCCTATTACCGCCGGTTTCTCGCCGAACTTCCGACCGTATACGACCTTGCCGCCGCAGACGACGACCGGCTCATGAAACTCTGGGAAGGACTCGGCTACTACAGCCGCGCGCGGAATCTCAAGAAGGCGGCACAGGTGATCGTGAACGAATGCGGAGGCGAACTTCCTCGTACAGCGGACGAACTGCGGAACCTCCCCGGCATCGGAGACTACACCGCCGGCGCGGTCGCGTCCATCGCGTACGGACAACCCGAACCCGCCGTGGACGGAAACGTCCTGCGCATCGTCAGCCGCATCACCGCGTCGGACGAGGACATCGCCCTTGAAAAAACGAAAAAAGCCGTCCGCGAACGACTCCGTGAGGTCTATCCATCCGGACGGGAAGCGGGTCTGCTGACGGAAGGACTGATGGAGCTGGGAGAAACGGTCTGTCTCCCGAACGGTGCTCCGAAATGCGCGGACTGTCCGGTACACGGGCACTGTCAGGCGTACCTTCAGGGACGCACGGACGATTTTCCGGTAAAAAGCGCAAAAAAGTCCCGCCGGATCGCGGAACGAACCGTCCTGCTCCTCCGCTGCGGGGATCGTTACGGCATCCGGAAGCGGGACACCTCCGGCATGCTCGCCGGGATGTGGGAATTCCCGAACGTCTCCGGACATATCACAGGAAAAGAAGCTGTGGAAAACTTCGGACTTTCCCCGGAAATCCGTGAAATCCGTCCCGTCGGGACAGCGAAGCACATCTTCAGCCACGTCGAGTGGCACATGATCGGATACGAAATCAGCGTCGCGTCGGAGGATCCCTCGCTGACGTGGGCGGACGCGGAAACGATCCTTGAAACGTACGCAATCCCGACTGCGTTCCGGTATTTCACCGGACTTCTTCGGTAATTTTTCCAAAAATTTTTTCATCCCCCAACCTTTCCGCCGCAGAACGACTCCTATGTACAGCAGCTGCAAACCAACAGAGCAGAAAGGAATTCTCATGCGATACAGTGAAATGACTGACACCGGGCTGGTCGAGGCGTCACGCCGTGACGACTGCGAAGCGTTTGAGGAACTGGTCGTCCGCTATCACCGGATGGCGCTCGCCGCCGCATACCGGACGGTTTCCTCTCCCGCCGACGCCGAAGACGCCGTGCAGGATGCGTTCATCGCCGCATGGCTGAAGCTCGACACCCTGCGCGAACCGTCAAAATTCGGCGCATGGGTCTGCCGGATCACGAAAAACAAGGCCAAAAAGCTCGTCATGAACGCCCCCGACCGCGTTTCGTTCGAGGAATTATGCGAAACCATCGGAGAAAACATGGGAGGCGGAACGGATTCCGACGCGGAGGAAACCCTCCGTATGACCGTCGGTACGCTGTCCGCACCGTTCCGCGAAACGGTCACGCTCCACTACTTCGACGGCTACTCCGTGAAGGAGATCGCCGCGAGGACGGGCGTATCCGAAGGGACGGTCAAATGGCGGCTCAGTGAGGCGCGGAACCGCCTCAGAAAGGAATACGGGATGAACAGAGAAAACAACATCAACAACGAAATCGTCCGCACCATCAACGAAAAAATCCGGGCACTGCGGAAGTATTTCCGTCACGATATGACAAACTTCCGCCCGGAATACGACAACATCATCGCGGAAATTGAAGCGATGGCCGCGTCGGAAGAGCGCGACGCTCTTCTTCTGCGCGCAAAATTCCGTGGATATTTTTACGATCCGGAACTGAAAACGCCGGAGAATCTCGCGGAAATGAAGGAAATCGCGGTCCGTCTCGGAGACGAAGAATCGCTTTTCATCCTGTGTGAGGAGGAATACCGCTTTCTCGGCGACGCGGAACGGGTCACAAAGATCCGGGACGAACTGCTCCCCTTCGCAGATGCGCACGGCTGGAAAAATCTGCGCGCCGATCTCGAATTCGACCTTGCGCAGGCGCTCCACGACTGCGGCGAATATGACGAAGCGCGCGCGTATTTCGTGCGTGTGACGGAAAACGAACCGGCGGACACCGTCCGCCACGGCATCGCAAAAGGCGGCATCCGTGCGATCGACGACCTGCGGGATGCGGATCACGACCACTGCTTCACCAGTTTCGGCGGCTACGGTTACGAACGCCGCGGGACGGAACTGCTCTCCGGCGATTACCGCTGCTTCAACATGTACAATTTCGATCTGCAGTTCTACGCGGCATGCGGTCTGTTCTATAATTACGAACTGGTGGGGCATCTTCTCCACGACTGTGCGATGAAGGCGGGCGACCGCGTGACCTCCGAAACGGGCGATTACACGCTCACCTTCGTCCGCGCGGGTCTGGACGTCGCCTGGGACGGCGGGATCATGAAGGGCTGCGAAGAATGGGTGATGCAGTCCTCGGACATCCGCACCGCCGTATACTGGAAACGCGGCGCGGGGATTATCCGCGAGGAGATCGAACGCACCGGCCGCAATCCCGAACACTCCGCGCTCATCCTGCACGACTATGCGGCCGCGGACGACGGAACCATGATGCCGTTCGCCGTCGGGAACCGCTGGGTCTACCGGATCGATCTGCACAACGAACGCTTCACCGGCACAACGGAATACGAGGTTCTCGCCGTCAGCGGGGACAGCGCAAATCTCACGGAATTCACAAAGGTATTCGAAACCTGATTCCGGATAACTCCCGTTTCTTCGGGAGTTTTTTCTGTCGGAGGAAGTGCATGCGGACCGTTTGACAAATCCGCCGCGATGTGTTATTATAAGTTATTATAAAAACTGTAAATTTGTCCCCACACCAACCGAAAGAGAACCGACATCATGAAAAAACGTCTTACCGCAGCAGCACTTCTGCTGCCCCTGCTGCTTTCCGCATCCGCATGTTCCGGCAACAACACCCCCGCCGGTCCTGTCACGCTGACCGACCAGACCGGGCGTACCGTCACGCTCGACGCACCGGCCGAAAAAATCGTCAGCTGTTACTACGTTTCCTCGTATGCCGTGATGGCACTCGGACTGTCCGACAACCTCGTCGGGATCGAGAACAAAGCCGATACCCGCCCGATCTACGCGCTCAGCGCACCGGAATTTCTGGAACTTCCCGCCGTCGGCACGATGAAGGAATCGAACGTTGAGCTCATCGCGTCTCTCGATCCCGATCTCGTTATCATGCCTCAGAAGCTCGCGGAATCCGCCGAAACCCTCACCGGACTCGGATTTGACGTCCTCCTCGTCAATCCTGAAAATCACGAAGACCTCTGCGGCATGCTCTCCCTCATCGGCGACGCCTGCGGCGTCTCCGGCAAGGCAGACGAACTGATCGCCTACTACGACGCACAGATGACCGCCCTCGATGCCCTCACTGCCGGGGCCGACGCTCCCACCGTCTACATGGGCGGCAATTCCTCCTACCTCACCACCGCTCCGGCGGACATGTACCAGAGTTCCCTCATCGCCCTCGCGGGCGGCGTCAATGCCGGTGCAGACCTTGAAGGCGACTACTGGACTGAGGTTTCCTACGAAACCATTCTCGCGTATAACCCCGACGTGATCGTCATCCCCTCCGGCGCGGACTATACCGCCGCCGATATCACCGGCGACACGCAGCTGTCCGCACTCACCGCTGTTCAGAACGGCGCGGTCTATACCATGCCGTCCGGAATCGAAGAATGGGACTCCCCCATTCCGTCCGGTATCCTCGGCGCGATGTGGCTGACCTCTGTTCTCCATCCCGATCTCTACTCCGCGGAAACCTTCACAGCTGACGCGACCTCCTTCTACGAAACCTTCTACGGCTTCACTCCCGACGCCGCTCTCCTGCAGTGATGCGCGGACGCAGTTTCTGCACCGCCGTTCTCCTTGCGGTCCTGCTCGCCGCCCTGATGTTCACTTCCCTTGCGACCGGAAGCTATCCGCTTGACGGGGATGATTTTGTCACCGCCGTCCGTGAGCTGTTCCTGCCGCGGGACGCACAGTCCATGCCGACGCGTGTTTTCTGGGGACTCCGCTTCCCCCGCACTGCGACGGCGCTTCTCTCCGGCGTCACGCTCGGTCTGTGCGGCGGGGTGTATCAGATGCTGTTCGGCAGTCCGCTTGCCTCGCCCGACCTCACCGGGATCGCCTCCGGTGCGTCGTTCGGCGCGGCTCTTGCCATTGTCATGGGCATCGGCGGATCGTTTGCACGGACCGGTTTTGCCTTTCTCGGCGGGATGTTCTCCCTCGTTCTCGTCCTTCTGCTCGTCCGTTCGGCGGGCGGAGAACGGAAAAGTACGTACATCCTTGCGGGGATCGTCATCTCCGCCTCCGCTGACGCGGGACTGATGGTACTCAAAACCATCGCCGATCCCGAACGTCAGCTCGCCGCCATCGACTTCTGGACGATGGGTTCGCTTGCCGCCGTTTCGTCGGAAAAAGCTGTGCCGTTGGCGTGGATAACCTTACCCGCCGTCCTGCTGATTCTTCTGTTCCGCCGCCCCGTCACCATGCTGTCGCTCGGGACGGATGAATGTCTCGCTGCCGGACTCTCCCCGAACCTCTGGCGGACGCTTCTGCTCTCACTCGCCACCCTCGCTGTATCCGCATCCGCCGCCGTCACCGGTGTCATCGGATTTGTCGGACTCATCGCGCCGCACATCGCACGGTTCCTGTACCGCAGACGAAGCGGGGGATACCTCGCGGTATGCTCCGCCGTCGGGGGAGCGATCCTGCTCGCCGCCGACCTTGCGGCGCGTTCGCTCGGAAACGGAGCGGAACTTCCCGTCAGCATTTTCACCGTCGCGGCGGGCGTTCCCGTGCTGATCGTTCTGCTCTGCACCAAACGGGAGGACGCGTCATGAGTGCACTTCATATTGAAAATCTCACTGCCGGCTACGGAAAACGCCGTATTCTCGAAAACGTCAGCCTTCAGGCGGACGCCGGAGAGATCGTGGCGATCCTCGGCGAAAACGGCAGCGGAAAAACAACCCTTCTCCGCGCGGTCCAGGGGATCATCCCCCTGCAGTCCGGAACGGTCGCCGTGAACGGAACCGATCTGGCTTCGCTGAACACGCGGAAACGCGCCGCACTCGTCACGATGATGCCGCAGGACCATCCGGCAGCCGCCGGACTGACGGGCATGGACATGATCGAAACGGCGTTCTACCCGTCGCGCGGACTGTTCGGAACCCCGACCGCGGCGGATCGTGAAAAAATCCGCACCTCCGCGGAGTCATTCGGCATCGCGCACCTGCTCGAACGTGATCTTTCTGAAATGAGCGCAGGCGAGCGGCAGATGATCTCCCTGCTCCGCGCCGCCGTGCAGGACACGCCCGTTCTGCTTCTCGACGAACCGTCGTCCGCCCTCGACTTCAACCACACCGGCGCGCTGTTCGTCCTGCTGAAACGGCTGGCGGCGCACGGAAAAACCATTCTCCTCGTCCTGCATGACCCCTCGCTCGCCCTGCGGTACGCATCCAAAATCGTCCGCATGGGACACGGCACCACAGAGGATATCCTCGACAACCGGATGCCGGATTATGAAAAAATAGAAGCATCCCTGCGGATGCTGTATCCGGATCTGCGCGTGAACCGCGATCCGCTGTTCTGCTATACCGAAACTTCATCATATAAGGAAGCAACATTATGCTGACCATTGACAAATACCTGCGTCCCGCCACGCTGGAAGAGGCGTACGAGGCGGCGCAGAAGAAAAACAGCGTCATCCTCGGCGGGATGCTGTGGCTCCGTCTCGGGAACCGCCGCATCGGCACCGCCATCGACCTCACCGGTCTCGTTCCGGACGGCATCGAGGACACCGGCGACACGTACCGCATCGGCGCGTACGCAACGCTCCGCACCCTCGAGACCCACGAAGGGCTGAACATCCTTACGGATCACGCCGTCCGCGACTCGCTCTGCTCCATCGTCGGCGTGCAGTTCCGCAATCTCGCGACCGCCGGCGGCAGCATCTTCGGACGCTTCGGCTTCTCCGACGTTGTCACGACCTTCCTCGCGCTCGGCGCATCCGTGGAGCTGTACAAAACCGGCACCGTAACCCTGGAGGAATTCTGCACGATGGGACGGGTGAACGACATTCTGACCCACATCGTTCTGCCGAAATCTCCCGTCACGGCGTCCTACCTCGCCCACCGGAACGCAGCAACGGACTTCCCCGTCCTCAACACCTGTGCCGCTCTGTGCGACGGCATTCTCACCGTCACCGTCGGCTCCCGTCCGCTGAGAGCGGTTCCGTACCGCTTCCCGACAGATTCCGGCATCTCTGCGGAGAACATCGCTGAAACCGTTGCCGGACAAACCGTTTTTGCCTCGAATACCCGTGCGTCGGAGGACTACCGCCGGCATCTCTGCCGCGTTCTCGTCCGCCGTGCCGTCACCGATGTCCTTGAAAAATCCGCCGCAAAGGCTGCCAGGGAGGTAAAATGATGGAAATCACCCTCACCCTCAACGGAAAAAAGCGCACCGCGTCGGTCTCTCCCGACACCATGCTGTTCGATTTTCTGCGGAATCACGGTTGTTACAGCGTCAAGTGCGGCTGTGAAACTTCCGCCTGCGGGCTGTGTACCGTCCTACTCGACGGCAAGCCCGTCCTCTCCTGCTCCGTTCTCGCCGTGCGTGCGGACGGACATACTGTCACGACCCTCGAAGGTCTGCAGGAGGAAGCGTCCGAATTCGTCGGATTCATCGCCGATCAGGGTGCGGAACAGTGCGGCTTCTGCAACCCCGGCTTCGTCATGAACACCATCGCGCTTCTCCGCGAACATCCCGACCCGACTGACGACGAGATCCGCGCCTATCTCGCCGGAAACCTCTGCCGCTGTTCGGGTTACGAGGGACAGACCCGCGGCATCCGCGCGTACCTCAACGCAAAAAAGGAGGGACTGCTGTGAACCGTGAACTGAAATCCGTCGGAAAGGGCGTACGTAAGAAGGACGCCATGCAGCTCCTCCTCGGCAAACCCGCCTATGTGGACGACGTTACACCATCCGACTGCCTGGTCGTAAAAGTCCTGCGCAGTCCCCATGCACATGCCCTCATCCGCGAGATCAAGACCGATGTCGCGGAGAAAGTCCCCGGCATCGCCGAAATTTTCACCTACAAAGACGTTCCGCAGAAGCGGTTCACCATGGCGGGACAGACGTATCCCGAACCCTCCCCCTACGACCGGCTCATCCTCGATCAGCGCGTCCGTTTTGTCGGCGACGCAGTCGCCATCGTTGCCGGGGAAGACGAACGTGCCGTCGACAAGGCGCTCCGCCTCATCAAGGTACAGTACGACGTCCTCCCCGCCGTGCTCGATTTCCACGAAGCACTCGACAACGAAATCCTCGTTCATCCGGAAGAAAACTGGAAAGCACTCTGCGACGTCGGGGCAGACAACAAGCGGAATCTCTGCGCACAGGGCATGGAATCCGACGGCGACGTGGACGCGGTCATCGAAGACTGCGACATCACCTTCACGCGGACGTTCCACACCAAAGCCTGCCATCAGGCAATGATGGAGACCTTCCGCACCTACACGGAGATCGACCCGTACGGACGTCTGCACGTCGTCAGCTCGACGCAGATCGTGTTCCACGCACGCCGTATCCTCGCGCACGCGCTCGACATCCCGAAATCAAAAATTCACGTCGAAAAGCCCCGCATCGGCGGCGGTTTCGGCGCAAAACAGACCCTCATCGCAGAAATTTATCCGGCGTTCGTCACATGGACGACCGGACGCCCCGCAAAAATGATCTATTCCCGCAAGGAATGCCAGACCTCCGGTTCCCCGCGCCACGAAATGGAAGTCACCGTCCGCATCGGCGCAAACCGGGACGGCACCATCCGCGCGCTGGATGTTCATACCCTCTCGAACACCGGTGCGTTCGGTGAACACGGCCCCACCACGGTCGGGCTGTCCGGACACAAGTCGATCCCGCTCTATACGGGTGAGCTTGAGGCATTCCGTTTTGCCTACGACGTCGTTTACACCAACGTGGAATCCGCCGGTGCGTACCGCGGTTACGGCGCAACGCAGGGGATTTTCGCGGTCGAATCCGTTGTCAACGAACTCGCGGACATGCTCGGGATGGATCCCGTCGACATCCGCATGAAAAATATGGTGCGTGAAGGGCAGATCATGCCCGCGTACTACAACGAACCCGCGTCCGCGTGCGCGCTCGACAAGTGCATGCTCCGCTGTGCCGAACGGTTCGGATGGGCGGAAAAATACCCCGTCCGACGGATGCCCGACGGCAAAATCCGTGCCGCCGGCGTTGCGATGGCGATGCAGGGCTCCGGCATTTCCGGTGTGGACGTCGGTTCCGCCGCAGTCAAGCTGAACGACGACGGCTTCTACGTCCTCCGCATCGGCGCCGCCGACATGGGGACGGGCTGCGACACCATCCTCGCGCAGATGACCGCCGAGTGCATGGACTGCTCCGTGGACGACGTGACCGTATTCGGCGCGGACTCCGACGCATCGCCGTACGACTCCGGTTCGTATGCGTCCTCCACCACCTACGTCACCGGACGCGCGGTCGAAAAGGCGTGTCTGGAACTGAAGGAAAAAATCTGTGCGGTCGCTGCGGAAATGCTCGGATGCGCGGCATCCGACCTCGTCTTCCACGGACGTGAAGTCGAAAAAGCCGACGGTTCGGCATCGGTGTCCCTCGCGGACATCGCGACGAAATCCATGTGCGGAAACAATATCGCACTTGAGGCAACCTCGTCCCACTCGTCACCGATTTCCCCGCCGCCGTTCATGGCAGGCATGGCGGAGATCGAACTGGATCCCGAAACGGGCGCGGTCGAAGTACTCAATTACACCGCCGTCGTCGACTGCGGTACGGCGATCAACCCGAACCTCGCGCGCATCCAGACCGAGGGCGGTCTCGTGCAGGCCATCGGCATGACGCTGACCGAAAACATCCGCTACGACGACCGCGGACACCTGACGGAGAATTCGTTCCTGCAGTACAAGCTCCCGACCCGCCTCGAGACCGGCCGTCTGAACGTGGAATTTGCATCCAGCTACGAACAGAGCGGACCGTTCGGCGCGAAGTCGATCGGTGAGATCGTCATCAACACGCCCGCCCCGGCTCTGGCACACGCTATCCATCGCGCGACGGGTCACTGGTACCGCGAACTGCCGATCCTTCCGGAGACGATCGCGCTCGACCTTGCGCGTGACGCGGAAAACGGTGCGGCGGAATGATCCATATTCTCTATCTCGCCGCCGGGCAGGCGAGGCGGTTTGGTTCGAACAAGCTGCTGGCATCGTACGAAGGAAAGCCGCTGTATCGCCACGGGTTCGATGCCATCCGCGAAGCGATCCGTGAACGGGAGGACTGTACGCTGAACGTCGTGACCTGCTGGGACGAAATTGCAGCATCCGTAACGGAAGACGGTGTCCGATGCATCCTCTGTCCGGACAGCCATCTCGGCGTATCGTATACCATCCGCGCGGGAATTTCCGCCGTTCAGCCGCTTTACGGAGGGGATTATCTCGTGTTTGCGGTGGCGGATCAACCGCATCTGACCGCAGAAACGGTCGCGCATCTGCTCGATACAGCAAAACTCCACCCCGTGACGGCCTGTCTCGCATACGGGGAACAGTCCGGGAATCCGGTGATGTTTGCCGCATCTCTCGCGGACGAACTCTGCGCCCTGGAAGGTGACCGCGGCGGAAAAGCCGTCATGCGGCATCATCCAGAAGGACACATCGACGTGCCGTGCGATCCGCGCGAGCTCGACGACGTGGACGTAAAAACAGATCTATAGAAAAAAAGCCTGAACGGTTGTCGTTCAGGCTTTTTTGATTGTCTGCGGTTGATTATTCCTTGACGAAGTGCCAGAGCTTTGCGTCCCAGCCGGATTCGTCGGGTGCGAATTCACCGATTTCGATGCCCTTGCGAAGCTGTTCGCCGGTCACAGTCATGCCGGTACGGGTATCGCGGTAGGTCGCCTTTGCGTCGGCGGTGCGTACAGCAAGCTTCTTGCACGGCTTCTTCTTTCCGATGACGGCCTTGCCGTTTGTCAGAACCGCGCTGAGAAGGATCTGGTCATCCAGTTCGAAGTAGTACGCGGAAACGTCGGATTCATACGGGGAGGACAGACGGTAGTATTCACCGTCGGTGATCACGCGGTCGAAGGTACGGTATTCCTTCACCTGCCGGCGGATCTCTTCCTTGACTTCTTCGGGAGTCTTGAGGACGTTGAACTCGTAGCCGAGGACGCCGTTGACGGCTACCTTGTACTTGAGGTCAAGTTCGTGCATGTTGCCGTGCGGGTTGGAGACGTGGCAGCTCATGACGGATGCCGGATACGCCATCATGGAGGAATACTGGATCAGCGTGCGGGTACGCGCGTTGGTGTTGTCGCTCGTCCAGATCTGGGAGCAGACCGCCATCATCGCGAGGTCGTAACGTCCGCCGCCGCCCGAGCAGTTTTCGATCATTGCGTCCGGATAGGTTTCGCGGAACCACTGGAACAGGGAGTATACACCCTGCATGTAACGGTATTCCATGGAGCCCTGATCCTCGGCATCAAGATAGAGCGAACCGGGTTCGGAAATGTGACGGTTCATGTCCCACTTAAAGTAGTCGATCGGCACGCCGCGGAAGGTTTCCTCAAACATGCCCTTGAGGTATTCGACCACGGCGGGATTTGCCATATCGAGGACGTACTGGGAACGTGAGTAGGACATCGGACGTTCCGGGCAGCGGATGCACCAGTCGGGATGCGCACGGAAGAGGTCAGAGTCGGGGTTGACCATTTCCGGTTCGACCCAGATGCCGAACTTCACGCCGGTGTTCTTCACACGGTTCACGTAGGGAGCGAGGCCTTCCTTGAAGCGGTTTTTGTTGACATACCAGTCGCCAAGCCCCGCCTTGTCGTTCACGCGTGCGCCGAACCAGCCGTCGTCCATAATGACCATGTCCATGCCGCATTCCGCAGCGGCTGCCGCGAAGTCGACCATGATATCTTCGTCAATGTCGAAATAGAACGCTTCCCATGAGTTGAGAACAACCGGACGGCGTTCCTTCGCCTGTGCGGGAACGATGTGGTTGTTGGTGAAGTGATGGAAATTACGGCTCATCGTGCCGAGACCCTTTGCGGAGTAAGTCATGACCGCTTCGGGAGCGAAGACGGTTTCACCGTCCTTCAGACGGTAGTTGAAGTTTTCTTCGCCAAGCCCCACCTGCACGCGAGTCTTGCCGGTCTGGTCACCTTCGACTTCGTTGAGGAAGCTGCCGCTGTAGACAAAGTTGAACCCGTAAACGTCGCCGTGATTTTCGTCCGCCTTGCGGTCACAGACGGCCATGAAGGGGTTCATCTGATGACTGGACGCACCGCGGCGGCTGCACATGGAGAGATTCCCGCGGAACACGGGCGTACGTTCGTTCCAGATGCGTTCGAACGCGTGCGCACCGGCGAGGGAGATCACGTCGTAATTGTGACCGGGCAGGTCGAGCGAAAGGCTCATCCACTTTTCGATGACAACGTCGCCGCCGCTCTTGTTGGTAACGGATGCATAGCGGGAGATCACGTCGCAGTCGTAGAAAACGGTGTAGTAGAGGTGGAGTTCACATCCGGACACTGCGTCGCGGAGGGTGATGTCGAGGGTCTGGGTGCGTTCGTCGGCACGACCGCAGGGAATGCCCGGGATGTTCACACGCCCCTTACGGATCTTGTGGGAAACGTAATCGAAACCGGTAACGGAGTTGCCCGCGCCGTTCTTGATACGGAGCGCGGTGGTGCGGAAGTCACCGCTGCCGAAGCAGGAATATTCGAGCGGCTGTGTGTCGAGCGAGAAGTAAACTTCGCCTTCCTTCGCATACGGTGCGAAGGACCATACGTCGCCGGGGTTGTCCGCGAAGGTCTTGACGTCCGCGCCGGCCTTTTTGCCGTAGTAACGGTGGATCAGCTTGCCCTTTGCGATATCGAACGCGTAAAGGGTATTTTTCGTGGTCAGCCGGAAGAGGCTGGTTTCTCTGGTAAAGGAAATGGGCATAGGATTCTCCTTTTCTGGGTAAATTCCAAAGCATTGCACCGCGAAAACGCGGTTTTCTATATTTTAGCACATTGTGCGGAAGAATACAAGTCCGCGTTTTATCGGTATTCGTACACCTGTTCGATCAGGGCTTTGATGTTTTCAAACGGCATGCCGTTGTCCGGTTCGATGTAGAACCACGAGCCTCCCCTGTCCGGACGGAAAATTTCGTATTCCTTCCGCACGAGTGCACGAACGTCGTCGGGGGTACCGTAGGTCATCGTGCCGCCGCGGTCGGTGTGGATCGCGATGGCGATCCGCATATCGCGGAGCGTATCCGCAAGCCACTGCATATCATACGCAGGGAGCTGCGGCCAGATGGAATTTACGCCGAGATCCTCGAATTCCGGAAAGAGTTTCCCGACCTTTCCGCAGGAATGGAATTCGATCAGGACACCCGCATCGCGGATCGGCTTCATCAGTCGGTCATAGCGGGGCTTGAAATGGGTCCGGAACAGTCCGGGCGAAAAGATGAGGTCTTCCTGCGTGCCGAAGTCGTCTCCGAAATGGATGGCGTCCACACCCATTTCGACCAGCGCGGCGATCTGCGGTTCGTAATAGTCCACCAGACGGTCCATCAAATCGATCAGGTGCGGATCGTCCGTCAGCAGGTCGCAGAGCACGTCCTCGAACGGACGAAGTGCGATCAGCCGCTCGAACAGACTGAATCCGCCGCCGCGGTAGAAATACTGCTGCTGATGCTGCTTCACCGCCGCTTTCATGCGTTTGAACGCATCACGGTCGGTGACCCACGCGGGCTGCCCGGGAAACCGGTAGTCTGAGAGCTTGCCCCAGTCGTCGAGCGGGTAGCGGTACTCGATTCCCGCGATACCGAAAATACGGTATTCCCACGCGGTTCCCCACGCGTCGGTGCGGATTTCGTGATAACGTCCGTTTTCGTCAAAACATTCGGGTCCAAGGACCGGGATCGGCTGACGAACGTACGGCGCAAAATCGCCGGGATGTGCCTCGTACAGGTCGTTCAGCTTTTCGCCGTGTTCGTAGAATCCGACGGGAGCGCAGTAATATTCGACCGGAACCTTGTCGGGCGCACGGAAATGCCAGGCGGCAAGCATACGTTCGCGGGAATTCATACCGTTCCTCCGTTTTCGGGATACAGCTTCGCGTCATTCAGCAGGACGTTCGGACAGCCGTCGAAGGTGTTGATGTTGTCGAGAACACAGTTTGTGATCGATCCCGCGAGCTGTACAGCAGACGAGCGCGCACGGGAGTACACGTTGCGGATGGTGATGTTGAATGTTTCGTCGGGCGTGGAGTGACGGGGACCGTACATATGATTGTCGCCGACGCGCACGCCGTAGATACCGCGGTCCATGTGGGGCGAACCCGCGGACGCGTCCATCATGCCGTCGATGAGGATGTTGTACAGGCGGATGCCGCCCTGATTCAGCAAGCGGATGTTCGTGCAGAAGGACGCGCTGTTCACATTGCGGATGATAACGTTGTGGATGTCCGTCGGAAGTCCTTCGACGCGGTACATTTCCTCGAGTTTTCCGGGAAGTCCGGTGAGGGCGACGGTGTCATCCTGCGTAAAGCCTGTGATGTCCCCGATGAGGATGTCGTGGCATCCGGCACGGAGGTCGATGCCGTCCGAATTGCGGATGTACGCTTCGTGACCGGGATATTCGCCGATGTCCGCGAGCGTTTTTCCGGGAATGCGGGAACCGTCGCGGTCGGCGATACCGTCCTCGGAACAGAAATCGATGTGACGGATGGAGCCGTGGCGGCAGAACAGAAAATTCATTGCCCACCAGCGCTGATTCCGCAGATGGATGTGCGAGATCTCGAATCCGTCCACGTTGACAAACAGGATCAGATTGTTGACGGAAATATGCGGATTGCCGTCCTTCAGGGAATTGCGTTCGTGGAGACCGTTGTACGTTCCGCCGTCAAGAATGGCGCGTCCGCGTCCGAGAATACGGATACCGTGATCCGCGCCGTCCGCGGTGTTTCCGCCGGAACGCTCGTATCCCGCGTTGCGGAACATATTGCAGTACGTACCGTCCGCCATGCGGAGATGACAGTCCTCAAGACACACGGTGAAGTCCGGCGGAATGCGGATGGTTTTTTCGATCTCCCAGTTTCCGCGGATCGTGACCTGCCGTTCCAGGGTACTGACGGCGTTGTCGATCATGGTCTGCCAGTAGGCAGCGCCGTTTTTATAAAATGTCATGGGAAGTTCCCTCGTTTCCGGTGATTTTCTGCCTATAGTATAGTGGATATGCAGAAATTTGTCAACCGTCCGACACAGAAATTTGACACTTCCCACATATACGCGGATTTCTTGACAAGACGAACCCGCTATGATATAATGAAACCACCAACCGGAACGAACCATAAAATAACAGGAGGAACCACTATGAAAACGATTAAAGTCGGTGTATTCGGCGCAGGACGCGGTGCGGACCTCGCGGGCAATTTCCAGCGTCTCGGCTGTGAGATCACGGCGGTCTGCGACTTCCACGAAGAACGTCTGCAGAAGGCGGCTGCGCGGATCGGCGGGGACGTCACGCTGTACCGCAGCTTCGATGAGTTTATCGAACATGACATGGACGCCGTCATTCTTGCGAACTTCTTCCATGAGCACGCGCCGTACGCAATCCGCTGCATGGAAAAGGGCATCCACATCTTCTCCGAGTGCATCAGCAACGGGACGATGGCGGAAGGCGTCGAGCTGATCCGCGCGTCCGAAAAATATCCGGACGTCGTCTACTTCCTCGCGGAAAACTATCCGCAGATGATCTTCAACCGGGAAATGCAGCGCGTCGTAAAAGGCGGCACCCTCGGCAAGATCATCTACGCGGAAGGCGAATACAACCATCCCGGTGACCCGATGGACATCGGCTTCAAAAAGACGTACACCTACTTCACGAAGCACTGGCGCAACTTCAACCCGCGCACCTACTATATCACCCACTCCCTCGGTCCCGTCATGCGTGCGACCGGCGCGACTCCGAAGACCGTGACTGCATTCGCCGCGTTCGCTCCCGTGGAAGGCAAGGTTCCGCACGCCAGCTACTCCGGTGACCGGGCGGCGATCATCACCACCCAGAACGACGACGGCTCCATCTTCCGCATCACCGGCTGTGCGGCGTTCGGTGCGCATCACAATGCGTACCGCATCTGCGGCACGGAAGGTCAGATCGAAAACCTGCGTGGCATGGGAGCGAAGATCATGCTCCGCTACAATTCCTGGACCAAGCCCGAAGACAAGGAAGAAGTCAACCTGTACGACCCGGGCTGGAACGATCCGGACGAACAGAAGATTACAGCCAGCGGACACGGCGGTTCCGACTACATCACCGCGCGCATGTTCCTCGACTGCATCCGCGAAGGACATCAGCCCGAACATCCCTTCCATGTTCACTCCGCCGTTGCGATGTCGTCGGTTGCCATCCTTGCGCACCGTTCGATGCTCGAAGGCGGCAAGCCGTACGAGATCCCGGACTTCCACACGGAAGAAGCCAGAAAACAGTACGAAAACGACCGCCACACGCCCTACTACGGCACCGACGGCTCGGAACCCGACCTTCCCGTCTGCTCGCATCCGGACTACAAGCCCACCGATGAACAGATGCAGTGCTATCTCGACCTGTTCGGCCGGTAATCCGCACGATCCATAACGATATTCCGTTCACAGGAGGATCCCATGAAACGAACTTACATCGTACTCCCGATCAACGACACACAGCCGCAGAAACGGTACTTCATCCGCAATGGCGAAACCATCCTGAATGACTTCACGGCTTCCGTCGACGCGGAACATCCGGTATTTGAAGCGTACATCGATGTGACCCGCTTCGGCGATACCCCGTTCACGCTGACCGACGACACCGGCGCGGCGGTTCCTTATAAAACCTCGGACAAACTCCCGAAGAAGGAAGATCTCCCAAACGGTACGTATCTCCGTCCGGCGGCACACTTCACCACCACCCTCGGCTGGACAAACGATCCGAACGGTCTGATCCTGCACAACGGCAAATACCACATGTTCTATCAGCACAACCCGATGAGCTGGAACTGGGGCAACATGACGTGGGGACACGCCGTTTCCTCCGACCTCGTCCACTGGGATGAAATCGGAGACGAACTGTATCCGGACAAGTTCGGCACAATGTTCTCCGGAAGCGCAGTCTGTGACGAACGAAACGTCGCGGGCTTCGGTGAAGGCGCGCTCCTGCTGTTCTATACGGCAGCGGGTGACCATTCTGAAATGTCGAGAGGAGTGGCGTTCAGCCAGTGCCTCGCGTACTCCACGGACGGCGGTGAGACCTTCACCAAGTACGAGAAGAACCCGATCATCCCGCACATCGTCGGCGCCAACCGCGACCCGAAGGTACAGTGGTCGGACGAACTGCAGAAATACACCCTCTCCCTCTACCTCGACGGCAACGATTTCACCATCTTTACTTCCGACAATCTGCTCGACTGGACGCGCATCTGTGACCTCAACATGCCGGAAGACAACGAATGCCCGGACTTCTATCCGCTCCCGCTCGGCGATGAAATCCGCTGGGTCTTCGTTGCGGCGCACGACACCTACTACATCGGCGAAATCAAAGACGGCACGTTCGTTCCCGAACAGCCGTACCAGATTTACCACAGAGGAGGTACGTCCTACGCCGCGCAGACCTTCTCCGGCACCGGCGACCGCCGGATCAAGATCGCGTGGGGACGCAATTCCGCTCCCGGCGCGGTGTTCAACTCTCAGATGGGACTTCCCGTGGAAATGTTCTTAACGAAGGTCGGGGACATCGTCCGTCTCGGTTCGTATCCCGTGAAGGAAACCGAACTGCTGAAGAAGGGCACCCTTGCCGTCGGTGAAACCACCGACGGCGCGGTAGACGTTTACGTTGAGATCGGTGACGACTGCGGCGATTTCACGCTGTCCTGCTTCGGCATGGACATCGCGGTCAGCCCGAAAAACGGTACGTACACCCACGGCGGATGCACCGCTCCGCTGACATTCACCGGCGAACGAAAAATGCGCGTGATCTTCGATACGCTCGGCATCGAGGTCTTCGCGGACGGCGGTCTGGTCTACTCCACGATGGGTGCCATCGCGGACCGTACCAAGCCGCTCACCGTCACCTCCGACGCCGTACAGATCAGAGCGGACGTTCTTGCGATGTAATTTCAAAAACGCATAAAAAACAGGGGATCCGGCAATGCCGGATCCCTTTTTGTCGGTATGTTTCTGTTGTTTTATCGGATAACGAGCTTCACGCAGTCGGTTCCGCAGAGCTGTGCGCTCTTCTTGTCCGGCTGATGTCCGCCGACGTAGAGTTCGAGCTTTCCGTCGGGTTCGGTTCTCGTGCCGTCTTCGAGGACAGCCTTCAGCCAGTACTTGTTCACCTTCACGGTCACGTCTGCCGCTTCTCCTGCCTTCACGTCAACCGCCTTCACACCGCAGAGCTGGTACAGCGGGGTCGGGGTGCGGGAGTCGGTGTAGGACGCGTAGATCTGCACCTTTTCGATGCCGTCGCGGTCGCCCGTGTTGGCAACGGTCATGGAAATTTCGTACTCATCGTCGGTTTCCGCCGCGATGGTTACGTTGTCGTACGCGAACGTGGTGTAGGACAGACCGTAGCCGAACGGATAGAGGACGTCGCCGGTAAAGTAACGGTAGGTGCGTCCGGTCATGTCGTAGTTTTCGTACGCCGGAAGGTCATCGCAGGAGTGGTAGAACGTCAGCGGGAGCTTTGCGCTCGGGGAATACTTGCCCGCGATGAGACGTGCCGCAGCAAGTCCGCCGACCGCACCCGGATACCAGCCGTGAATAACAGCGTGGGCGTGGTTCGTCAGCTTTTCACCGAGGTCGACCGCGCTGCCCGCGAGGACAACCACGATGACGTTGTCGCAGACTTCGCAGACCGCTTCCGCGAGATCCATCTGGGTCTTCGGAAGCTGGAGACGCTTGCGGTCGCCGCCTTCGAAGTAGTCGTTCTTGACACGGATTTCTTCGCCTTCGATGTGGCAGTCGAGACCGAGGACGAGGACGGTGATGTCGGCGTTCTTCGCGTACGCGATGCCTTCGCTGATCATGTTGGTGAAGCCGGAACAGTCGTTGCGGTTGTCAACGAAAATGTTCGCGCCCTTTGCCGCACGGACGGAAGAGTTCGCGAAAACGCGGCGCACACCGTCGGCAACGGTGATGTATTCGGACGCCATGCCGTTGTAGTTGCCTTCGAGTGCGATCTGGGACATTGCGTTCGGGCCGATGACGGCGATCTTGTGAGCCTTTTCCGCGTCGAGCGGGAGGAATCCGTCGTTCTTCAGGAGGACCATGCATTCTTCCGCCGCACGGAGGTTGAGGTCGCGGTGTTCATCGCAGTCGAGTTTGTCGAACGGGATATCGGAATACGGACGGTTTTCTTCGAATTCGCCGAGGAGATAGCGGATCGTATAGACCTTGACCGCCGCTTCGGTGAGGTCGTCCTCGGTGATGAGGTCCTGTTCGTACGCTTCCATGAGGTGCGTGTACGCGTCGCCGCAGTTGAGGTTGCAGCCCGCCTTGAGCGCGAGCGCCGCCGCTTCTTCCATGGTGTCGGTGTAGTGATGGAACTTGCAGATGTCGTAGATCGCGCCGCAGTCGGAAACGAAATAGCCGTCGAAGTTCCACTGACCGAGGAGGATATCGCCGATCAGTTCGCTGTGACCGCAGCAGGGCTGACCGTTGGTACGGTTGTACGCACCCATAACACCGGCAACACCGCCTTCCTTGACGCACCATTCGAACGCGGGAAGATAGGTTTCCCAGAGGTCATGGGCATTCGTGACGGAGTTGAAGCTGTGGCGTCCGGCTTCGGGTCCGGAGTGAACGGCGAAATGCTTCGCACATGCGGCGGACTTGAGGAATTCACCGTCGCCCTGGAGTCCCTTGATGTAGGGAACGGCGAGGGATGCGGTGAGGAACGGGTCTTCGCCGAAGGTTTCCTGTCCGCGTCCCCATCTCGGGTCACGGAAGATGTTGATGTTCGGGGTCCAGTAGGTGAGGCCCTTATAGATATCGAAGTCGTTGTATTCGACGCTGTTGTTGTACTTCGCGCGGGCTTCGGTGGACACGGCTTCGCCGACTTCACCGATGAGGTCGGGGTTGAACGTGGACGCGAGACCGATCGCGTGCGGGAATACGGTCGCCATACCGGAACGTGCGACGCCGTGGGATGCTTCGTTCCACCAGTTGTAGTCGTGGATGCCGAGGCGTTCGATGGCGGGGGAATTATAGAGGAGCTGGGACGCCTTTTCTTCAACGGTCATCTGACCGACGAGGGCGCGGGCAAGTTCTCTGGCTTTTTCTTTGGTCATAACGGGAGTTCTCCTTCATGAAAATACTGGTATTATCTTATCATGAAGGATGAATTTTGTCAAGAAGGGATCATGTTTCGTCCGCGAAACACTCCGCCGTTATGCGGACACCGAGACGGAATCCTGCCAGAAAGGCGTACCGTTCCTCGATGGCGCCCTGTTCCATGATACAGTCTTCGAGACGGTGAAGACGGTCTTTCTGCTCGTCGTTCAGCAGGGCGAGGAGTTTTTCGTAGTTCATCCGGACAAGACGATCAACTTCCTCTCGCTCCTCACGGTAAGCGGACGGCCGGTCGGATGCGCGGATGTTGCCGTAGTAGAATTCTTCGAGTATTTTCATGGGTTTCTCCTGTAGACAATGCCTCTACTTAGAGACATTTTTATTATATTATACGAGAATTATACTATAATGTCAATATAAAATGCTATAAATTTACGGAGAAAATCAAAACATGGGATATCATTACCGCAGACTGCGCGACTTACGGGAAGATCATGATCTGACTCAACTTCAGGTTGCACAGTATCTTCAGGCAGGACGAACACAATACATCCGATATGAAAGCGGACAATGTGAAATTCCAGTACATTCATTAATCCGCCTTGCGGTTCTCTACAAGACCTCGACCGACTACCTCCTTGGTTTAACGGATAATCCGAAACCGTATGACAAAATTTTATAACCCAACGTCAAAACAGGTGCATTTTACTGCACCTGTTTTTCTTCGAGACGATTCCATTCCTCAAGCGTCCACGTCCCGTTTTCGAAGGAAAAAACGGACACACCACCGTTCGTACAGGGGTAATCCGCCTTGTTCTGCGGTTCTCCCATGACAATATCGAGCATGCAGTGGATGCTTCCGCCGTGTGAGAACGCCGCCACGGTGTTCCATCCGCCGCCCGCGGCAAGAGCCATAAACTCCCGCACACGTTTCATATGCATCTCGAGATTCTCCCCGCCGTAGGGACAGAAATTGCGCGCCTTTCTCCGTTCGTCGTACTCTTCGCCCCACCGTCTCTGACATTCCGCGACCTCAAGCCCCGTCAGCGACCCGACGTTCGTCTCGCGGATCAGCGGCGTATACTCCGGATCGGCGTCCGGCAATGCCAGCGCACACGTCTGCCGCGCACGTTTCGTATCACTTGAATAAACCTTGTCAAACGCAATTCCCTTCAGCAGTTCTCCCGCGCGGCGCGCGTCTGCTTCCCCCTTTTCCGTCAACGAACATTCCGCCCACCCGGAGTGTCGTTTCGCTAAATTATCCTCACTCTGCCCATGCCGGACCACATACAGTTTCATCGGTTTCTCCCTCCTGCTTCCATCGTTTCGCCTCCATTATACTACAGGGGTGGGGAGATTGCAAGGGTGGAGGAAAGGGGAAACGGTCGCTTTTTGAAAAAAGCTCCGCAAAAACTTCAATCTGTTATAGCCGGTTTGTGGGGCTGATATGATTTAGTGGGGGGAAAAAAGGAATTTTCGGTGGAGTACGGCTGAAATTTGTTCGGGCGGCTGACGTGGAGTCATAAAGATCATGAGGAATAGTGGAGCGACTTCTCAAAACTCCGTTTTGTTCAGCGCTCGACCCTTCCGTAT